>JAXJVX010000154.1:0-14641 GCA_036308305.1 Acutalibacteraceae bacterium
ATAAAAACGGCAAACCCCGCGCAATCCTCGGTCACAATATCACTTTTGCAGCACTCGGTGTATTTATTCTCTGGTTCTGCTGGTTTGGCTTCAACGGTGCTTCAACTGTAGGCATGGACAGCGATGAACTGATGGAAACCGCAGGCAGAGTATTCTTCAATACCAACTTGGCTGCTGCAGTTGCTTGTTGTACGACTCTGATTGTAACATGGATTCGTTATAAAAAGCCTGATGTTTCAATGACATATAATGCAGCACTTGCAGGTCTTGTAGGTATTACCGCTGGCTGTGACGCAGTTGATCCTGTTGGCGCTGCAATCATCGGTATTGTATGCGGTGTAGTTATTGTATTCTCTGTAGAATTCTTTGATAAGATAGCAAAGATCGACGATCCGGTCGGAGCGGTTTCAGTACACGGTGTTTGCGGTGCTCTCGGTACTATTCTTACAGGTCTCTTTGCAACAGGTGTTACAACAGAAAAGGGCTTGTTCTATGGCGGTGGTCTTCACATGCTTGGGGTTCAGGCGCTTGGTGTAGTATCAGTAGCAGCTTATGTTGCGGTTGTTATCACAATCGTATTCCTCCTTATCAAGCACACTATCGGACTCCGTGCAGACAAGGAAGACGAGCTTGCAGGTCTTGATGTTTCAGAACACGGCTTATTAACAGCATATGCCGGTTTTGCAATGCTTCCAGATACAATAACAGATGATGACACTGCACCGGTTGCAGTAGTTGGAGAAACCCCGGTAGCTGAAGCAATTCCGGTAAAGAGAGTTCCGTCATTTGATGAGAATTCACCGAAATTCACAAAGGTAGAGATCATCTGCAAGGAATCAAGATTTGAAAGCCTGAAGAAGGCTATGATAGATCTCGGTATCACAGGTATGACAGTATCCCACGTTCTCGGCTGCGGACAGCAGAAGGGTAAGCCGGAATACTACCGTGGTGTTCAGGTTGAAGCCAATCTGTTGCCGAAGGTTCAGGTTGATATCGTAGTAAGCAAGGTGCCGGTAAGAGATGTTATTGAAACAGCTAAAAAGGTTCTGTATACAGGACATATCGGCGACGGTAAGATTTTCGTTTATGATGTTGAAAATGTCGTGAAGGTTCGTACCGGAGAAGAAGGCTACGATGCGCTTCAGGATGTAGAATAAAATAAAATTGCCAGAGGGATGGGTATTACCTATCCCTCTGTAATGGCGTAATCAAGGAGGAAGAATAATATGCAAAAATGTGACCAGCTTTATGAAGGAAAGGCAAAGAAGGTATTTCTGACCGATGATGAGGATGTGCTAATCGTTTCTTACAAGGACGATGCCACGGCTTTTAACGGTCTTAAAAAAGGAACTATCGGCGGTAAAGGCTCGATAAATAACAGAATGACAAATTATTTCTTTAAAATAATTGAAGAAAAGGGTGTGCCCACACATCTTGTTGAGGAGTTAAATGACAGAGAAACTGCTGTTCGCCGTGTTGAAATAGTACCGCTTGAGGTAATAATAAGAAATGTAGCAGCAGGAAGCTTTTCAAAGCGTCTTGGTGTGCCTGAGGGAAAAGTGTTAGCAGAGCCTACGATTGAATTTTCATATAAGAATGATGATCTCGGCGACCCGCTTATCAACAGTTATTTTGCAAGAGCATTAGAACTTGCAACCGCAGAGGAAATAGAAACCATAAAAAACTACGCATTCCGTGTAAATGAGATACTTAAAGAAGAATTTTTGAAGGTAGGGCTTCGCCTTATTGACTTTAAAATAGAGTTCGGCCGTTATCACGGCAACATTATTCTTGCAGACGAGATATCACCCGATACTTGCCGCCTTTGGGATGTAGACAGTGGTGAAAAAATGGATAAAGATCGCTTCCGCAGAGATTTGGGTAATGTCGAGCAGGCTTACAACGAGGTTGCCGCAAGATTAGGTTTATAAAAATATAGGAAATAGGAGAAGTTAAATGAAAACAGATATTTATCAGTCCCCGTTATGCGACCGTTACGCAAGTAAAGAAATGCAGAGCATTTTTTCAAACGACAGAAAGTTCTCAACCTGGAGAAAACTTTGGGTAGCACTTGCCGAAAGCGAAAAAGAGTTAGGACTTCCTATCACTGATGAGCAGATAGAAGAAATGAAATCGCAGATAAATAACATTGATTATGACAAAGCAAAGGAATATGAAGCGTCACTTCGTCACGATGTTATGGCTCATGTGCATACCTATGGTGATGCGTGTCCTGAAGCAGCGGGTATTATCCATTTGGGTGCGACATCATGTTATGTGGGCGATAATACCGATATTATCGTTATGCACACAGCGCTTTCGCATATCCGCAATCTTTTACTTAATGCGATCGAGGCGCTGAGCAGCTTTGCTGAGAATCACAAAGCATTGCCCACGCTCGCTTTCACTCATTTTCAGGCAGCACAGCCCACAACGGTTGGCAAGCGTGCGTGCCTTTGGATAAATGACCTGCTTTATGACCTTGAACAGCTTGAATTCCAGCTTGATAATCTTAAACTCCTCGGTTGCAAAGGCACAACCGGTACCGGCGCAAGCTTCCTTGAATTGTTTGACGGCGATGAAACAAAGGTTGAACTGCTTGAAAAGAAAATAGCAGAAAAGATGGGATTTTCAAAATGCCAGGCAGTAAGCGGACAGACATACACCCGTAAGGTCGATTTTGCCGTGCTCCAGGTGCTTTCGGGAATTGCACAGAGTGCATCAAAGTTCTCAAGCGATATTCGACTTTTAAGTCATTTGAAAGAAGTGGACGAGCCTTTTGAGAAAAATCAGATAGGTTCATCTGCTATGGCATATAAGAGAAATCCGATGCGTAGCGAGCGTATTGCGTCACTCTCGCGCTATATAATCTGCGATCTGCAAAATGCGGCAATTACCGCATCTGCACAGTGGTTTGAAAGGACACTTGATGATTCTGCAAATAAGCGTCTTTCGGTTCCCGAAGCATTCCTTGCAACAGATGCAGTGCTGAATTTATATATTAATGTGATAAGAGGGCTTAAGGTTTATCCTGCTGTCATCAAGAAACATCTTGATGCAGAGCTGCCCTTTATGGCAACTGAAAATATTATGATGTATTGTGTTAAGAATAAAGGCGGTGACCGTCAAAAGCTTCACGAGGCTATAAGACAGCATTCTGTTAAAGCCGCCGAACAGGTAAAGCTTTACGGTAAAGATAACGATCTGATCGACAGAATAAAGGCTGATCCTATATTCTCACTTACCGAGGAGGAAATAGAAAGTCTTATCGATCCTGTTAAATTTACCGGTATGTCAGAGCATCAGTGCGAAAAATTCTTAAAAGAAACAGTTGCACCCGTGCTCGCATCGGGTAACCAAACGGCTGTATCAGCCCAGATCAATGTGTGAAAGGAACTTTAAATATGCTTACTTCTATTGTTGGAACAAACTGGGGAGTTGAAGGACAAGGCCGTATGGTCGACCTTTTGAGTGAGAATTATGATATTGTTGTACGCTATCAGGGCGGTAACAACGCAGGGCATACTGTTATCAACGAAAAGGGCAAATTTGTTATGAATCTCATGCCGTCAGGTATTTGCCGTGAGGATACCGTAAATATACTCGGCCCCGGAATTGTAATTGATCTTGAGCATTTATACGGCGAGGTACAGAAGCTTGCCAAAAGCGGTATCTTTATAACCCCCGATCAGTTGAAAATCAGCGACCGTGCAACTATTTGTATGCCATACCACAAGCTGCTTGACTGTCTTGAAGAGGACAGACTGAAGGATAAAAAATTCGGTTCAACACGCCGTGGAATATCTCCGGTATATGCCGATAAATATATGAAAAAGGCATTTCGAATGGGTGATCTTCTGCATATGGATTCGTTAGCAACTCGTATGAAGGATATCGTTGAATGGAAAAATCTCACCGTAGAAAAGGGCTATGAGAATGAGCCGGTTTCTGCTGATGAAATGATGGATTGGTGTAAAAAGTACGGCGAATTTTTCGCACCTTTTGTTTGCGATACCACCGTTTATCTTACGGATGCCATAAAGAGCGGAAAATCAATTATTTTTGAAGCACAACTCGGAGCGTTGCGAGATATAGATTTCGGTATTTATCCGTATACATCTGCATCGACAACGCTTGCGGCATACGCTCCTATCGGCGCAGGTGTTCCGTTTGCAAAGCTTGATGAGAGCATCGGTATCATGAAAGCATATTCAAGCTGTGTCGGTGAAGGTCCGTTCACCTGCGAGATGTTCGGCAAAGAGGCGGATGCTCTCCGCGAGGCAGGCGGTGAGTATGGTGCTGCTACCGGCAGACCGAGAAGAGTGGGTGGATTTGATGTAGTTGCTTCCCGCTACGGCGCATTGATGCAGGGCTGCACATATGTAGCACTCACAAAGCTTGATGTGCTTTCTTATATGGACAAGATACCTGTTTGCACTGCCTATGAGATAGACGGAAAGAAACTTGAGAGCTTCCCGTCAAGTATAGATATGCTGAATGCAGCAAAACCTGTTTATGAATATCTGCCCGGCTTCAACTGCGATATCAGCACTTGCCGTACGGTGGATGATCTGCCTGAAGCAGCGCTTAACTATATTAAATATATCGAAAACGCTATTGGCTGTCCGATCAAATATGTTTCTGTCGGCGCAGAGCGTGATGCTTATATTACAATGTTTTAATTAAAATCAGGAGATAAGGTATGCAAAATCAAAAGATCCTCATTTTAAATTTCGGCGGTCAGTACGATCAGCTTATTGCGCGCCGTGTGCGTGAATGTAATGTATATTGCGAGGTAAAGCCGTATACTATGTCACTTGATGAGATAAAATCATTTAATCCTATCGGTATTATCTTTACAGGTGGTCCTGACAGCGTGTATAAGGAAAATTCGTATCATCCGGCAGAAGGAATATTTGAGCTTGGTATCCCGATACTCGGCATTTGCTACGGATGTCAGTTGCTTGCACATCATCTCGGCGGTAAAGTTGTTGCGGCAACAGACGATTCTGCAAGAGAATACGGAAAGACAAAGACCTTTTACGATACCTCCGTTGCCTTGTTTTCGGGACTCCCCAAAAACGGTATCAGTTGGATGAGCCACGGTGACTATATGCAAAAGGTGCCGGCAGGCTTTAGTCTTACAGCGCACAGTGAAAAATGTCCGAATGTAGCAATATCGGATGAAAACAGAAAATTCTACGGTGTGCAGTTCCACCCTGAAGTCAATCATACTGAAAACGGTACTTTGATGATACGCAACTTTCTTTATAAGGTTTGCGGTGCTGTTGGCGACTGGACGATGGGAGAATATATGCACCGTTGTATTGCCGAGATAAGAGAAAAGGTAAAGGACGGCAAAGTATTGCTTGCACTTTCCGGCGGTGTTGATTCATCTGTATGTGCAGCACTCTTTGCAGAGGCTATCGGAAGTCAGCTTACCTGCGTGTTTGTTGATCACGGTCTTCTTCGTAAAAATGAGGGCGAGGAGGTCGAAACTGCATTCAAAAAGTGGGACATCAATCTTATCCGTGTAGATGCCGCCGAGCGTTTCTTAACAAAGCTTTCCGGTGCAGTAGAGCCGGAGGAAAAGCGAAAGATAATCGGTGAAGAATTTATCCGTGTATTCGAGGATGAGGGCAAGAAAATAGGCTCAGTTGATTATCTGGCTCAGGGTACAATCTATCCCGATGTTATTGAGTCCGGCAAAGGGGATGCTGCAACTATCAAGAGTCATCATAACGTAGGAGGACTTCCGGATTTTGTAGATTTCAAGGAGATAATTGAGCCGCTTCGTCTTTTGTTCAAGGATGAGGTTAGGGCACTTGGCAGAGAACTTGGACTTCCCGAATATCTCGTATCACGGCAGCCGTTCCCGGGTCCCGGCCTTGCAATCCGTGTTATCGGCGAAGTTACAGAAGATAAGCTTTGTATACTGCGTGAGGCTGATTATATTTTTCGTGAGGAAATAAGCAAGGCAGGTCTGCAGGATACTATGAATCAGTATTTTGCTGCGCTTACAAATATGCGTTCAGTCGGTGTTATGGGTGACGGGCGCACATACGATTATGCAGTTGCGCTGCGTTCAGTTACTACTGATGACTTTATGACTGCGGATTGGACAAGAATTCCATATGAGGTGCTTGACAAAACATCAAGCCGTATCGTTAATGAGGTACCGCATGTGAACCGTGTGCTGTATGATATCACAAGCAAACCACCTGCAACGGTTGAATTTGAATGAGAGGATGTAAATTTGCTATGACAAAATATATATTTGTGACCGGCGGTGTGGTTTCGGGTCTTGGTAAGGGCATAACAGCGGCATCCTTGGGCAGACTGCTTAAAGCAAGAGGGCTTAAAGTTGCAGCCCAGAAGCTTGACCCTTATATAAATGTAGACCCCGGTACTATGAGTCCGTATCAGCACGGCGAGGTATATGTTACTGAGGACGGCGCTGAAACTGACCTTGATCTGGGTCACTACGAGCGTTTTATAGATGAGGATTTAAATAAATATTCGAACCTTACCACAGGTAAAGTATATTGGAATGTTCTTAATAAAGAGCGCCGAGGAGAATATCTCGGATCTACTGTCCAGGTAATTCCGCATATCACGAATGAGATAAAGGAATTTGTATACCGTGTTGGTAAGCAGACCGATGCTGATGTGGTTATTACCGAGATCGGCGGCACTATCGGTGATATAGAGTCACAACCGTTTCTTGAGGCGGTTCGTCAGATATCCTTGGAGGTTGGGCGTGAAAACAGCCTGTTTATCCATGTAACCCTTGTACCGTTCCTTCGTGGCTCTGACGAGCATAAATCAAAGCCTACCCAGCATTCTGTTAAAGAGCTTCAGGGTATGGGTATAAATCCGAATATCATTGTGCTTCGCTGTGACGAGCCGCTTGAGCAGTCAATATTCGAGAAAATTTCACTTTTCTGCAATGTTAAGCCTGATTGTGTTATCGAAAATATCACGCTGCCAAATCTATATGAAGCTCCTCTGATGCTTGAAAAATCGAACTTCTCATCTGTTGTGTGCAGAGAATTGAATATAGATGCAAAGGAAGCGAAGCTCACCGAATGGAAGCAGCTTATCGAACGTATCAACGGCAGAAAGGCTGAGGTGCATATCGGTCTTGTCGGTAAATATGTAAGGCTGCACGATGCGTATCTTTCGGTTGCAGAAGCTATGCGTCATGCAGGATATGAGCTTAATACACATATTCGTATACATTGGATAGATTCCGAAAATCTGAATAAAGATAATTACGAGAAGGAATTATCTGAGCTTGATGGCATCATTGTACCGGGCGGTTTTGGTAACCGTGGTATTGAGGGTAAGATATTGGCTGCAAAATTTGCCCGTGAAAACTGTATTCCGTACTTCGGTATCTGTCTTGGTATGCAGATAGCAGTTATTGAATATGCAAGAAATGTTCTTGGTATTACCGATGCAAATTCCGGCGAATTTGATGAACAGTGCCAGCATAAGGTGATAGACTTTATGCCCGGACAGAGCGATAGTATCGATAAAGGCGGTACACTTCGTCTTGGCAGTTATCCTTGTGTTATCAAATCAGGTACAAAGATGGAGGAATGCTACGGTGAACAGAAGATCGCAGAGCGTCATCGTCACCGTTATGAGTTTAATAATGATTACCGAGAGGCGTTTATATCAGCAGGACTTACTCTGAGCGGTACTTCGCCTGATGAACGGCTTGTTGAAACTGTTGAATTAACAGAGCGTCCGTTTTATGTCGGAGTTCAGTATCATCCAGAGTTCAAGAGCCGCCCGAACAAGGCACATCCCTTGTTCAGAGGTTTTATCAAAGCAGCAATGGATCATATGTCGGAGGGTAAATAATGAGTATTCACGAAGAATGCGGAGTGTTCGGTATAATAAGTCCTGAAAGCTACGATATCGCAAGCACCGTTTATTACGGTCTTTATGCGCTTCAGCACAGAGGACAGGAAAGCTGCGGTATCGTAGTAAATGATGACGGTGTTTTCTCGTCACGCAAGGATATAGGACTTGTAAGCGAGGTGTTTAATGCCGAAAACCTCGCCAAGCTACCCGACGGTACTTTGGCAGTCGGTCATGTTCGTTACGGCACGACCGGCGGCACAACAAGAAACAACTGTCAACCTATAGAGGTCAATCACCAGAAAGGTAAAATGGCACTTGCACACAACGGCAATCTCAGTAATGCTTTTGCTTTGCGTGATGAACTTGAGCTTTCAGGTGCAATATTTCATACAACAAGTGATACAGAAACGATTGCATATATCGTAACAAAGGAAAGATTGTCAGCTCCCAGCATTGAGGAGGCTGTATCAAGAGCAATGAGCAGACTTGAAGGAGCATATTCGCTCGTTCTCATGTCTGCAACGAAGCTGATTGCAGCGAGGGATCCTCACGGTTTCCGCCCTCTTTGCTACGGACGGACACAAGACGGCTCTTATGTTGTAGCGTCCGAAAGCTGTGCTTTGCAGTCGGTCGGTGCCGAATTTATTCGGGATCTAGAGCCGGGAGAGATGCTTGTTTTCAATAAAAACGGTGTGGTATCACACAAGGAACATTGTAAAAAGAAAGAAAAAACGGTATGCATTTTTGAATATATATACTTTGCAAGACCTGATTCGGAGATAGACGGTGTTTCGGTGCATGAGGCAAGAATCAGAGCAGGTGAGATACTTGCAAAAAGATATCCGGTTGATGCTGATATCGTTATCGGTGTGCCGGACTCAGGACTTGATGCAGCACTCGGTTTTTCTGCTGCTTCAGGTATTCCGTATGGAATAGGTCTTATTAAGAATAAATACATCGGCAGAACATTTATTTCACCCGGGCAGGATAATCGTGTTGATCAGGTGAAAATAAAGCTCAGCCCAATAAAAAAGGTACTTAAAGGTAAACGAGTAGTGCTTATTGATGACTCTATCGTACGAGGAACAACAAGCAAACGTATAGTCACGCTTCTGCGTGATGCAGGAGCAAGGGAAATCCATATGCGAATATCAGCGCCGCCGTTTTTGCATCCGTGTTATTACGGAACGGATATTGATTCAGAGGAGCATCTTATCGCAAGTCACCATACAAATGATGAAATTGCCGAGATGATAGGTGTTGACTCGCTTGGATATCTTCCAATAGATACGCTGAGTGATCTCATTGGAAGTAACAGCTACTGCTCTGCGTGCTTCGATGGCGCATATCCAACCGATATCCCGAATGATACCCGTAAGGACCGTTTTGAAAGAAAACTGTCGGAAAGGAACAAAGCTTAAATGGAACTTGAGTTTAACAGAAAACTGATTTTGGAGGATGGCAGCGAATACTTGGGTTACGCTTTCGGAGATGAAAGTGACAAGATAACGGAGATCGTATTTAACACTTCCTGCGTCGGTTATCAGGAAATAATTTCCGATCCATCATACACCTATCAGACGGTAGTTATGGCATATCCTCTTATCGGCAACTACGGCATTGCAGAGGATGACTTTGAAACAGAAACTCCCACTATTGGCGGTTTGGTGGTAAGAGATTATAATAATATACCATCTAATTTCAGAAGTATAAAAACTTTATCCGAAATCATGCGTGAGCACCATATCCCCGGTATTTACGGTGTCGATACAAGAATGCTTGTTCGTTCTATCCGTGACCTCGGCAGCAGAATGGCACTGATAACGGATATTAATACGACCGCAGAGGAGGGCATTCGCCGTATCCGTGAATTCGTTGTGCCTAATGATGCTGTTTCAAAGGTCAGCCGCAAAAGCATTGTAGAATACAATGTGCCTGACGCAAAATATCATGTAGTAGCAATTGATTGCGGTATGAAGCAGAATATCGTACGCGGTCTAAACAATAAAAAGTGCAACGTAACGGCAGTTCCGTGGGATACCACAGCTGAAGCATTGGAAGCTTTATCGCCGGACGGAATTTTTATTTCCAACGGGCCTGGTGATCCTACTGATGCAGTTCCTGTTATTGATCTGGTTAAAAAGTTGCATGGCAAATATCCCATCTTCGGTATTTGCCTCGGTCATCAGATAATTTCTCTCAGTTACGGAGCAAAAACATATAAACTGAAATTCGGTCACAGGGGCGGAAACCATCCGGTTAAAAATCTTAAAAACGGCAAAATCGAGATAACTTCACAAAACCATTCTTATGCCGTTGATACGCTAAGCCTTGATAATACACCTCTTTCTATAACACATATTAATATTCTTGATAATACCGTCGAGGGCGTTGAGTGTAAAACAGATAAGATATTTAGCGTACAGTATCACCCTGAAAGCGCACCCGGACCGCAGGACAGCGCATATCTCTTTGACCGCTTTATAGATTTGATGGAGGATGAGAAAAATGCCAAAAAGAACTGATTTAAAAAAGATACTCGTGATAGGTTCAGGCCCCATCGTCATCGGTCAGGCGGCAGAATTTGACTATGCAGGCACGCAGGCGTGTTTAGCACTAAAGGAGGAGGGATATGAGGTAATACTCTGCAACTCCAATCCTGCAACTATAATGACAGATACGACCATTGCTGACAAGGTATATATGGAACCGCTCACACTTGAATATATTGCAAAGATAGTGCGCCGTGAGCGTCCTGATGCGCTGCTTCCCGGTATCGGCGGTCAGACAGGGCTTAATCTTGCAATGCAGCTTGAGAAAAAAGGAATTTTAAAGGAGTGTCAGGTCGAGCTGCTCGGCACTAACAGCGAAAGTATTGAGCGTGCCGAGGACCGTGAGATGTTCAAGGAGCTTTGCGAAAGCCTTGGCGAGCCGGTATTACCGTCTTTAATAGCCAACTCGATCGAGGAGGGAATTAAAGCTGCTGAAGAAATAGGCTATCCCGTAGTTCTTCGCCCTGCATTTACGCTGGGCGGAACGGGCGGTGGTTTTGCAGATGATGAAAAAGAGCTGTTAGATCTTATTAAAAATGCTTTGAGTCTTTCTCCGGTACATCAGGTGCTTATCGAAAAGAGCATCAAGGGCTACAAGGAAATAGAGTATGAGGTAATAAGAGATGCAAACGATACTGCAATCACTGTCTGCAATATGGAAAATCTCGATCCCGTTGGTATTCACACCGGCGATTCTATCGTAGTTTGTCCGTCACAGACACTTACCAATAAAGAATATCATATGCTTCGTGACAGCGCTTTAAAAATCATTCGTGCGTTAAAGATCGAGGGTGGCTGTAATGTGCAGTTCGCACTTGATCCCGGCTCATTCAGGTATTATCTTATTGAGGTAAACCCGAGAGTATCACGCTCATCTGCATTGGCATCAAAAGCGAGCGGATATCCTATTGCCAGAGTTTCTGCTAAAATTAGTGTTGGTATGACGCTTGATGAGATACCGCTAGCGAACACACCTGCATCATTTGAGCCTGCGCTCGATTATGTGGTCACCAAAATGCCACGTTTTCCGTTTGATAAGTTTACCGATGCAAATCAGAAGCTCGGCACACAGATGAAAGCTACGGGCGAGGTTATGAGCGTTGGCAGAACCTTTGAAGAAAGTCTTTTAAAGGCGATCCGTTCGCTTGAGATCGGTGTTTATCATCTTCATATGAAGAAGTTTGACAATGTAAGTTCTGACGAGCTGCTTGAATATATCAAAATCGGCACAGATGACCGCATTTATGCGATCGCACAGCTTTTAAGACTTGGCTGTACGGTTGAGAAAATTACACAAACCACAAAAATCGACCGCTTCTTTGTCGATAAGCTGCAAAATATTATAGATGAAGAAAAACATCTTAAAGATCGTGCAAATGATATATCAGCGCTGTATCGTGCAAAGCGTATGGGATTTTCCGACAAGGCAGTTGCAGATTTCTTCAATACAGATGAGTTAAGCATATTCAATCTGCGAAAGAAAAACGGAATTTTCCCCGTTTATAAAATGATTGACACCTGTTCTTCCGAATTTGAAAGCTATGTACCGTACTTCTATTCCACATATGAAAAGGAAAATGAATCGGTTGTATCGGATAAGAAAAAGATAGTTGTTTTAGGCTCAGGGCCCATTCGTATCGGTCAAGGCGTAGAGTTTGACTATTCTACCGTACATGCTGTAAAAACTATCAAAGAAGCAGGATATGAGGCAATCATTATCAATAATAATCCCGAAACGGTTTCTACTGATTACACAACTTCGGATAAGCTCTATTTTGAACCGCTTATGGTTGAGGATGTTATGAACATTCTTGAACTTGAAAAGCCGGAGGGAGTTATTGCAACGCTTGGCGGCCAGACTGCTATCAACCTTGCGGCACCACTGAAGGAACGAGGGGTAAGACTTGTCGGAACCGATTGTGAAGCGATTGATAAAGCCGAAAACCGTGATTCTTTTGAAAAGCTGCTTTCAGAGCTTGGAATACCTCAGCCAAAGGGTCAGGCTGTTACTAACATCGATGCAGGCGTTAAAGCAGCCGCCGATATCGGATATCCTGTGCTTGTGCGACCGAGCTTTGTTCTCGGAGGAAGAGCAATGCAGATAGTTGCCAAAGAGGAGCAGCTCCGTCATTACTTAAAAACTGCTGTTGAGATAGATGAGGATAAGCCGGTTCTTGTTGATAAGTACATCTGCGGAAAAGAGCTTGAGATAGATGCTATCTGTGACGGTACTGATGTATTTGTTCCCGGAATTATGGAGCTTGTTGAACGAACCGGTATCCACTCCGGAGACTCTATAAGCGTGTATCCCACCTTCAGCGTTTCGAGAAAGGTCAAGGAGGTCATACTTGATTATGCAAAGAAACTCGGTCTCGGTATAGGAATAATCGGTCTTTACAATATTCAATTCATTATTGATGAAAATGACGATGTGTATATCATCGAGGTAAATCCCCGTTCGTCACGTACCGTACCGTTCCTTTCAAAGGCAACCGGTTTCAGCCTTGCGGATATCGCAACAAGAGTAATTTTGGGGCGTAGTCTTCGTGAACAGGGAATAAATGTGCTGTACCCCGATGAAAAGAAAAAGTGGTATGTAAAAGCGCCGGCGTTCTCTTTCTCAAAGCTCAACGGAATGGATGCATACCTTTCACCCGAAATGAAATCTACCGGCGAAGCAATCGGTTATGATGAAAAACTGCACCGTGCAATGTATAAAGCATTGATAGCGTCAGGTATCAAGCTTCAGAATTACGGCACAGTCGTTGTAACGCTTGCCGATGAGGATAAGATAGAGGCACTGCCGCTTATACGCCGTTTTTATGATATGGGCTTCAATATCGAGGCTACCATTGGCACGGCTGATTTCCTCAAAACGCACGGAATAAGAACTCGTGTGCGCAGAAAACTGAGTGAGGGCAGTACCGAGATACTCGAATCTATCAGGGCCGGTTATGTAAGCTATGTTATCAATACCCGTGCTATTCTTTCGGGTATTCATTACGAGGATGGTGTTGCTATCCGCCGTACTGCAAGTGAAAATAATGTAACTATTTTTACTTCACTTGATACTGTTAAAGTATTGCTTGATGTGCTGGAGGAAATAACTATCGGCATATCCACAATAAACGATTGATTTAAGGAGGTTTTATCATGCATTTAACAAAAATGCACGGTCTTGGAAATGACTATTTGTATGTATATGGGGAGCTTGCAAACCCAGAGGAAGTTTCTATAAAGCTTTCTGACCGCCATTTCGGCATCGGCTCTGACGGAATTATCACAATATCACCGTCAGATATTGCTGACTTTAAAATGCGGATATTCAACGCTGATGGCAGTGAAGCAAAAATGTGCGGTAACGGCATCCGCTGTGTAGGAAAGTATGTTTTTGATAAAGGCTATACCGAGAAGACACACTTGTCTATCGAAACGCTGTCCGGCATACGGACTTTGGAATTAAAAACCTCCTGCGGAAAAGTTTCCTTTGCAACAGTTAATATGGGCAAGTCAGAGGTAAGCGAGAAGGTAACTCTTTCTTGCTGCGGTGATGAAGTAACCTGTACACCTGTTTCAATGGGAAATCCCCATGCAGTCATATTCACGGAGGATGCAGATAACGCACCACTCACAACACTTGGTGCTGCACTTGAACATCACGAATTCTTCCCCGATGGTGTTAATGTTGAGTTTGTGAAGGTCATCAATCGCAACACTCTGCGTATGAGAGTGTGGGAGCGTGGCAGCGGTATCACAATGGCTTGCGGAACGGGTGCGTGCGCTTCGGCTGCAGCGGCGGTATCTGCCGGATATTGCAATATGAACGAAGACATCACCGTTGAGCTTGACGGCGGTAAGCTTCAGATAAAAGTGCTTGCAGATAATACCGTTATGATGACAGGTCCTGCAAAAACAGTATGTGAATGTGAGGTAGATTTCTTATGATTCCGAATACCAATTACAGTAATTTAAAAGATTCTTATTTGTTCTATAATATAGCACAGAAAACAAAGGCTTATCTTGAAAGCAATCCGGGTGCACATCTTTATCGAATGGGAATAGGCGATGTATCTCTGCCGCTTTGTCCTGCTGTCATCGAAGCTTTGCATGAAGCGGTAGACGATCAGGCAAATAAGGAAAGCTTCCACGGATATATGCCTGAATGCGGCGCACCGTTTCTGCGTGAAAGAATAGCAGATTATTATAAGAAATAC
>JAXJVX010000155.1:0-2782 GCA_036308305.1 Acutalibacteraceae bacterium
CTCCGTATCCGTACCACAAATAAGTCTTCATAAGGTCTTCTTTTGAAATGGGAGTACAGATTGTAACGGTGTTTCCGTCACATCTTGCTCGGTTTACACCAAAGCATCCCGCTTTGTCGGTGCCGTAAGAAAAATCGAAACCAAATGCTCTTGTTTTCGGCGAAAGCTCACCGTGAACGTTATCAAAATACAAAATCAATTCGCAGTATTTTCCGTCTCCGTAATCATATTCAACAAATTCAGCACTAGAAAGCTTTATACCGGGACGGCAGCCCTGCTTTTTACCATTGATAAGGCAGAACATACTTTCAGCGGCATCTTTTCCTAGTACCTCTTGTGAGCCTGCAGTAAGATGTATACAGTCCTCAAGCTCGTGAGCAATTGCGCTGACTGTATCAAAGCACTCGATTTTTTCGTGAAGTGTTCGTTGTTGCTCTCTTATAGAGCTCCACATAACTGCCTTCATCGGATCATCGGCACTCTGCCAGCTGTTTCGTGCAACCTGAACCTGCACAAAAGGTAAATCCTTTTGGAAATCACGACGCATTGCCGCAACAAAATTAATCATATTATCGGTATATTCAAGATATCTGTCCTCGTGTGTATCTGAACATCCTTGATACCAAAATACACCCTTTACATTTGAACCGTTGTCAACGTAGCGCTGATACATTGCATCGTAAAGACTGTTTTCAGGATCCTTTGCCGCAAGCTCGGGGTCCCACTGATATTTAAGATTGGTACCGCCGTGAGCACACGCAATAACGCCCTGCGGCACTGCACTAAGCTCAAACATACGCTCAGCAAAGCTAAGTCCGGGACCCACGCCCTTGATATTAAAAGTACTTACACTCGCACCGAGATTTCTGTGAACAGGATGTTCAGCAATGCCAAGTCTGTGAAGAGGATGATTTGCAATGCCCCACTTATCATCAACATAATACGCTCTTATTTTGTCGTTATCATTGTGAGAACAGTCAATTCTTTTACCTATTCCCTGCATATTTGACTGGCCGGAAAGAATCCAAACGTCTCCGACATAAATATCGGTAAATTCCTGTTCATTAATTTTAAGTACATAAGGGCCGCCTACCTCAATTCCGCCAAGACGGTATCCGCCCTCAACCTCAGTAACATAAGGTGATTTTATTTTGCAGCAGCAGTCACATGACACGCTCGTTATCTTTTGATCACAGGTAAATAAAATGTCGCAACAATTATCCTCGCCGCGTTGCATAACCATGCCGCTTTTTATTCCACGAATTTTCATAAACTATACCTCTTGATGTTATAATTCAAATTAATTATATCACTACACCTGAAAAAATCAATTGTAATTTCTGATTTTTATTTTATTTTGCTTGCATTTCTTGCAGCTTTAATATATAATATTATTCGAATTTGAAAATGATTTTCAATTTTGATTTGAGGAAAAGTATGATTAAGAGAATAATTGCTTTATTTATGTGTACAATTCTTGCCGCTTCGCTTAGTTCTTGCGGCAGTATAAAGGATGACGATAATTTCAGCATCGTTTGCACGATATTTCCGCCGTATGATTTTGCAACGCAGATCACAAAGGGTTGTGAAAATGTATCGGTTACACAGTTATTGAAGTCAGGTATGGAGTCGCATGAATTTGATCCTACGGCAACAGATATAGCTGCTATTGTTAATGCTGATATTTTTATCTACAACGGCGGTGAGTCTGACAGTTGGGTCGAGGATATACTGAAATCCGTCAGCAAGGATACATATTGTATTAAAATGATGGAAGAAGTATCGCTTTGTGAAGAGGAGCATGATCACGAAGAACACGAACATGAACACACGCATGAGTATGACGAGCATGTCTGGACCTCGCCGAAAAATGCAATAGAAATAACTAACGCTATCAGTAAGGCAGTTGTTGAAAAGCTACCGTCTTGCAAAGATAAAATAGATCAAAACACTAAAGATTATGTAAACCAGCTTAATTCACTTGATGATGATTTTCGATCTGCAGTTGAAACGGGCAATCGTAACACAATTGTTGTGGCAGACAGATTTCCGCTTCTATATTTTGCAAACGAATATTCACTTAACTACTATGCGGCTTTCAGCGGATGTGCAACATCAGTTGAGCCTTCGGCTCAGACATTAATAAATCTTTGCGAAGCGGTCAAAGAACATTCTGTTCCGGTGGTATTTAAAATGGAGTTATCCTCCGGTACAACAGCAAAATATGTTGCAAATGAAACAGGAACCAAGGTGCTTGAATTTCATTCATGCCACAATCGCACTTCTGATGAGGTGAATACCGGTGAAACATACATTTCACTTATGAAAAGAAATCTTGTAAATTTAAAGGAGGCTCTAGGATAATGTCGCTGATAAAGTGCAGTAATGTCTCTCTGTCATATGAGTCACACAAGGTAATTACTGACCTTTCCTTTGAGGTTAATGAAGGTGATTATCTTTGTGTTGTAGGTGAAAACGGTTCAGGTAAAAGCACACTTATCAAGGCATTACTTGGACTGAAAAAAATAAACGGCGGTACGATAGAATTCGGTGACGGTCTGCAACGCAATGAAATAGGATACATCCCACAGCAAACGGAAATTCAAAAGGATTTTCCGGCGACAGTAAACGAGGTTGTGAGATCGGGTCTTATAAACAGTATGCAACGCCGTTTTTTCTATAATAAATCGGATGCCAAAAAAGCAGAAAGCATAATGAACGAGCTTGGTATTACCGACATAAAAAATCGCAGTTACCGTGAACTTTCCGGCGGTCAGCAGCA
>JAXJVX010000156.1:0-7366 GCA_036308305.1 Acutalibacteraceae bacterium
ATCATATTCCGAATCCGTTACGGTTATTCTCGCCAAAGCCCCAAGCTCATGAACAAGCTGTTTTTCAAGATTGGCTATTTTTGTGATCTCATCAAGTACTGTATAGTGGTGTCAAAGGAAGAACAGGAGATCTGTCGAAAAATATGTGAATCTGTTGGTGCAACACTTCGCATTCGTCCTTACGAGGGATAATTTCAATTGTTCAAACTTTTTTCACCAAAAAGACTTGTATGTTTTTACGAAGTGATGTATAATAAATAAAACGACTAAATAAACGGGAGCTTGTATTACGGGCTGAGAGGAAGGTGTGACCTTCGACCGAGAACCTGATTTGGATAATGCCAACGTAGGGATGCCTGATACAAGGATATTAGGAATAACGAAGTACATTAAGGAAGTTACCAAATCGGTAGCTTCTTTTTTTGTTGTTTTTGGAGGTGTTTTTATGGTAAAGATCAACGGCGAAGAACTGAATATTGCAGGTAAGACAGTAGCGGAATACCTTGCAACTACAAACTACGATCCCAAGCGAATCGCAGTAGAGCGAAACGGAGATATCGTTCCCAAATCGCAGTATGGCGAAACCGTATTGCAGGACGGCGACAGCGTAGAGGTTGTCAGCTTTGTGGGGGGTGGTTAATCTGATCCCAACGAAAGAAGAATGGAATAAAGCTTTAGCCGAGCGACACGGCGAGAAGCTGCAAACGAAGTTCTCATCGGTAACGGTTGCCATTTGCGGTCTTGGCGGTCTCGGCTCTAATGTCGCTATTTCTCTTGCCCGTGCGGGTATTGGAAAACTGATTCTTATTGACTTTGATCGTGTGGATATTACCAATTTGCACCGACAGCAGTATAAAGCGAATCAGCTTGGGATGAACAAGACGGATGCCTTGCGGGATAATCTTTTAGAGATCGCTCCGTATGTTACTCTTGAAACGCATACTATCTGTGTAAAAGAAGAAAATGCCACCCATTTGTTGCAAGGTGCAGATATTATCTGCGAAGCCTTTGATGATGCAGAGTGCAAAGCAATGCTTACCAATCTTGTCCTTGAAGAAATGCCCGACAAATATCTTGTTGCGGCATCGGGTATGGCAGGTTTCGGTAGTGCTAATTCTATCAGGACGAGAAAAATCACAAGCAAGTTTTATCTATGTGGCGACGAGAAAAGTGACGTGCAATCGGAAGGCGGTCTCGTATCTTCCCGTGTAATGCTCTGTGCAGCTCATCAAGCCCATACTGTACTCAGAATCTTAGCAGAACAATTTGAAACTTAATGAAAGAAGGAAACAAAAATGAATAACGATAAACTGATTATTGGCGGACACGAATTTAACTCCCGTTTTATTCTCGGCTCCGGTAAGTATTCGATGAAACTGATTGAAGCAGCAGTGAAGGATGCAGGAGCAGAGATCATCACCCTTGCTGTTCGCCGTGCAAATACCAAGGAGCAGGAAAGTATCCTCGACTACATTCCTGAAGGAATTACTTTGCTTCCTAACACTAGTGGTGCAAGAAATGCAGAAGAAGCTGTTCGTATAGCTCGTCTTGCAAGAGAACTTGGCTGCGGCAATTTCGTAAAAATTGAAATTATGCGTGATTCCAAGTATCTGTTCCCCGATAATCAAGAAACTATCAAGGCGACCGAGATTCTTGCCAAAGAAGGCTTTGTGGTTATGCCTTATATGTATCCCGACTTGAATGTAGCTCGTGACCTTGTAAACGCCGGTGCAGCTTCCGTTATGCCATTGGCTTCTCCTATCGGGTCTAACAAAGGTCTTGCCACAAAAGAATTCATTCAGATTTTGATTGATGAGATCGACCTGCCTATAATTGTAGATGCCGGTATCGGCAGACCTTCTCAGGCTTGCGAAGCAATGGAAATGGGCGCCGCTGCTATTATGGCGAACACCGCTCTTGCAACTGCAGGTGACCTTCCTATGATGGCATCTGCATTCAAGAATGCCATTGAAGCAGGACGTAAAGCTTACCTTGCAGGACTTGGCAGAGTGCTGACACGTGGAGCTTCTGCATCCGATCCGCTAACAGGTTTCCTCAGAGATTAAGGTGAAAACTATGGAAAATCAATTTTTTGTAGATTCGGAGCATTTATCGCCGGAAGCACTTGCGAAGAAGCATCGTCTTGAAACCGATCCATCCTCCCGAAAGAACCATATGGAATATCTGCCGGGGATGGAAGTGATCGAATCGGATGTGTGTGCAAATGTGATGGCACAGATGAACTCCTATGATTATTCAAAATACACCGCCGCTGATGTAAAGGCGGCTTTGGAGCACGACAATTGCACTGTTGAAGATTTTAAGGCACTGCTTTCTCCTGCGGCAGAGCCGTTCCTTGAACAGATGGCTCAGCGTGCAAGACTTGAAACAAGTAAGCACTTCGGTAACACCGTCTATTTGTTTACCCCTCTTTACATAGCTAATTACTGCGAGAATTATTGTGTATATTGTGGTTTTAATTGCTACAACCACATTAAGCGTATGAAGCTTTCTATGGAGCAGATCGAAAAAGAAATGAAGGTCATTGCCGACAGCGGTATGGAGGAAATTCTAATCCTTACCGGTGAAAGCAGAGGACAGAGCAATGTGGAATATATCGGTGAAGCCTGCAAGCTGGCAAGAAAATATTTCCGTATGGTCGGGCTTGAAATCTATCCCGTTAATACCGATGAATACAACTATCTCCACGAATGCGGTGCGGACTATGTAACGGTGTTCCAAGAAACCTACGATACCGATAAGTACGAACAGCTTCACTTGCTCGGTCACAAGCGTGTTTGGCCGTACCGCTTTGATGCACAGGAACGTGCGCTTCGCGGCGGTATGCGTGGTGTTGCATTTTCGGCACTCCTTGGTCTGTCGGACTTCCGTAAGGATGCTTTGGCAAGTGCGTTGCACGTCTATTACTTGCAGAGGAAATATCCTCACGCCGAAATGTCCTTATCCTGTCCAAGACTCAGACCTATTATCAATAACGATAAGATCAACCCCTTGGACGTTCATGAAAAGCAGCTTTGTCAGGTTCTTTGTGCTTACCGTATTTTCTTGCCTTTCGTTGGTATTACGGTATCTTCCCGTGAGAGTGCCGAGTTCCGTAATGGCATTGTAAAGATTGCGGCAACAAAGGTCTCCGCAGGTGTTTCCACCGGCATCGGAGATCACGAAAGCAAATACACGGGTAAAGAAACGGACGACGTACAGGGCGACGAGCAGTTCGAGATCGACGATAACCGCAGCCTTGATAAAATGTACAAGGATATTGCCGAGGAAGGCTTACAGCCTGTCTTGAACGATTATCTATATGTGTGAGGTAAAGAGAATGAAAAAGTTTGATCCAAGTTTATATTTTATCACCGACAGCACGAACTACACCGAGGAAGAATTCCTCTATCGTGTGGAGCAGGCGCTCATTGGCGGTGCAACCTTTCTTCAGCTTCGTGAAAAAAATAAGAGCACACGAGAGTATATCCAGCTTGCCGAGAAGGTCCACACTATCGCAAAGCGTTACAACGTGCCGCTGATTATTGACGACCGTGTGGACGTTGCTCTTGCCATTGATGCAGAAGGTGTCCATGTGGGAGCCGAAGATATGCCCATTGCAACTGCAAGAAAACTGATGGGTGACGATAAGATCGTAGGCGCAACAGCAAAGACAGTTCCTTGGGCAAAGGAAGCCTACGAACAGGGTGCTGATTATCTCGGTGTAGGAGCAATCTATCCTACCACGACCAAAGTAAAGACCGTTTTAACTTCTACCGATACACTGCGGGATATTTGCAATGCTGTACCGATTCCTGCGAATGCCATCGGCGGACTCAACAAGGATAACATTGACGTGCTTGCAGGCATTCCCATTGCCGGAATTTGTGTAGTGTCAGCCATTATGAAAGCGGATGATCCCAAGACGGCGGCGATGGAATTGAAAGCAAGAGCGCAGGAGCTTGGCTTATGCTAAAGGGAGCCATCTTTGACCTTGACGGAACGCTTCTTGATTCCATGTTTATCTGGGAAACCATCGGCGAGGATTATCTGCGAACACTTGGTAAAGAACCGCATGAGGATCTGAAAGAGACATTTATGACGCTTACCTTGGAGGAGGCAGCCGAATATTACCGAGAGCACTACGGCGTCACACTTCCTGTCAAAGAAATTGTGGACAGCGTCAACGCTATGGTTGAGGGAATCTACAGAACAAAGGTCACTCTCAAACCTGGCATTGCGGAGTATCTTCGTTGGCTTAAGGAGAACGGCGTTAAGATGTGCGTTGCCACGGTGACAGACAGATATCTTGTGGAAGAAACGTTGGAACGACTTGGTATCCGTCATTACTTCTCCGAGATATTCACCTGCGCTGAGGTTGGTTTCGGCAAGGACAAGCCGATCATCTATCGAAAGGCATTGAAGCATTTTGGTACAACTAAAGAAGAAACCTGCATTTTTGAGGATGCTTTATTTGCGCTCAAGACTGCAAAGGCAGACGGATTTACAACTGTTGGCGTTTATGACAGGCACGAAAACCGACAGAATGAACTGCAAAGTCTTGCTGATTATTATATCCGTGATTTTGCAGATTCTATATTGAAAACCATATAACAAACAAGCGGCAGATTGGGGGCACCACCTTATGCCGCTATACAAAACGATGCTGAAAAATGAAAGGAGTATTTTTATGAAAATGAAAACAGCATTGACCATTGCAGGAAGCGACTGCAGTGGAGGCGCCGGTATTCAAGCAGATTTGAAAACAATGACGATGAATGGTGTTTATGCCATGAGTGCGATCACAGCACTGACGGCACAGAACACGACCGGTGTAAGAGGAGTACAGGAAGCGACTCCCGAATTTTTAGCACAGCAGATCGACGCGGTATTTGAGGACATTCGTCCCGATGCTGTCAAGATCGGTATGGTATCTTCAAGTGAGCTTATTCAAGCTATTGCTGACAGACTCAAATATCATAAGGCAGAGAATATCGTTGTGGATACCGTTATGGTGGCAACCAGCGGAGCAAGACTCATCAGCGAGGATGCAATCGATACCCTTAAGGAATACCTGATACCCCTTGCCACCGTTGTGACACCCAACATTCCCGAGGCAGAGGTTCTGGCGGCTATGTCCATCCGAGATGAAGAGAATATGGTCGAAGCGGCAAAGAAGATCGGCGATACCTATCACTGTGCTGTTTTGCTCAAGGGCGGTCATAGTATTAACGATGCCAACGACCTTTTGTATCAAGATGGTACATACCGTTGGTTTAAGGGCAAACGCATCAACAATCCGAACACACACGGTACGGGGTGTACTTTGTCATCTGCAATTGCCTCCAACCTCGCAAAAGGCTATGATCTTGGAGCGTCTGTACAGAGAGCGAAAGAATATATCTCTCTTGCACTTGCCGATATGCTCGATCTGGGGCAAGGATCCGGACCTATGAACCATGCTTTTGATCTGACCGGTAAGTTTTCTAAATAAAATGTGCTTGAAAGGAACCAAAAACAATGAGAAATTATACAACACAAATGGATGCCGCAAGACAAGGCATCATTACCCCTGAAATGGAGGCTGTTGCTGCAAAAGAATACAGAACTGAGGAAGAAATCCGTGACCTTGTTGCCAAAGGACAGGTTGCTATTTGTGCAAATAAATTACATACTTGCATTGATCCCAACGGCGTCGGCTCTATGCTTCGCACCAAGATCAACGTCAACCTTGGCGTATCGAGAGACTGCAAGGATTACGATATTGAGATGGAAAAGGTTATGGCAGCCGTTAATTTGGGTGCTGAGGCAATTATGGATTTGTCCAGCCACGGCAACACTCAGCCCTTCCGCAGAAAGCTAACCAGCGAATGTCCTGCTATGATTGGTACGGTTCCCGTATACGATAGCGTTATTCACTATCAGAGAGATCTTGCAACCCTTACCGCAAAGGATTTTATCGACGTAGTAAGACTTCACGCAGAAGATGGCGTTGACTTTGTAACCCTCCATTGCGGCATTACCCGCAAAACCATTGATCAGATCCGTAAGCACAAGAGAAAAATGAACATCGTTTCCCGTGGCGGTTCGCTTGTCTTTGCCTGGATGTGTATGACCGGCGAAGAGAATCCCTTCTACGAATACTACGATGAGATCCTTGAGATTTGCCGTGAGTACGACGTGACCATCTCTCTCGGCGATGCTTGTCGTCCCGGTTGCCTTGCCGACGGAAGCGACGTCTGCCAGATCGAGGAGCTTGTACGCCTTGGGGAGTTGACCAAGCGTGCTTGGGAAAAGGACGTTCAGGTGATGGTAGAAGGTCCCGGACATATGCCTATGGACCAGATCGAAGCGAATATGAAGATGCAGCAGACCATCTGCATGGGTGCACCCTTCTACGTGCTCGGCCCCATTGTTACGGATATCGCTCCCGGTTATGACCACATCACCTCTGCCATCGGCGGGGCCATTGCCGCCGCAAGCGGAGCTGCTTTCCTTTGCTACGTAACCCCTGCCGAGCATCTGGCACTTCCCAACGTGGATGACGTAAAGCAAGGTATTATCGCATCAAAAATCGCAGCTCACGCAGCCGACATTGCAAAGAAGATCCCTCACGCAAGAGATATTGATGACCGCATGGGAGACGCAAGAAGAGCACTCGATTGGGAGGCTCAATGGGAATGTGCTCTTGATCCTGAAACGGCAAAGTGCATCCGTGACAAGCGCAAGCCCGAGCACGAAGATACCTGTTCTATGTGCGGTAAGTTCTGCGCGGTCAGAAGTATGAACAAGGCACTTAATAACGAAATGGTGGATATTCTATAATGAAACGTTGTGTTATTGTCGGCGGTGCTGACATAAACAATTATGAATACATCAAAAGCTGTTTGCGCAACGATGATTTCATCGTGTTCTGCGACAGCGGACTGAAACATTTAGAATCTTTGCGAGTAAATCCCGGACTTATCGTGGGAGATTTTGACTCCCACGATAACCCGCACCTTGGTGTGGAAACTATTGTGCTGCCTTGCGAAAAAGATGATACCGATACTGTATTTGCTGTCAAGGAGGCCATTAAAAGAGGATTTGACGATTTCCTTTTAATTGGTATTGTGGGCGCAAGACTTGACCACACACTTGGTAATGTATCGAGCCTTTTGTATCTTGATTCCCTTGGGAAAAAGGGATATATCATAGATGATTATTCTGAAATGGAGATAGTTTCCAATAAACCCGCATATATTGAGAATTCTTTTTTGTTCTTTTCATTATTAAATATATCAGGAACTGCAAAAAGAGTAACAATCAAAAATGCCAAGTACCCTCTAAACGATGGAGAAATTTCTTGCGAATATCAATATGGAAT
>JAXJVX010000157.1:0-9348 GCA_036308305.1 Acutalibacteraceae bacterium
CGCCCATAACTGCCGAAGGCAATATCACTTGGACGAAGTCCAAATATAACTGCGAAGCAATATAACTCACCGAAAGGCGAATATAACTGAGGCGCACTTCCTTACGAAGTGCGCCTCTTTCGGTGTCTTTTTCATTTCTCTTTTAAATGTGAATTCAGTCAGTGCACTGCGTTGACTGCCGCATCGGCTGTTATAACATAAATAAAGTGTCTTTACAAAATAGCGTGATGAGATTTTGCAATATATTTGTACTACATTTGCAATGTAGTTGCAGATTGTAATTGAGCCATTTGTGTGATATACTTTTTATATTAGTGTTCGGTATATGCCGATAATAAATGAATTAAGCAACGAGGTATGCGCTATGAAAAAGAAGGAAAGAACATATTCGATCGATGTGCGTTCATATTATCCTGATTATGAGGATCATTACAACACATCTAAAAAATACGGATATTTTTCGGAGGACGGCAAGAGCTATACGATCACCGATTCAAACACACCCAGACAGTGGATGAATGTGCTTTTCAACGATAATTTCGGCTCTATCATTGCAAATCACGGTGAAGGCTTTACTTCTTACGGACGGTTTAATGTGAGAGTCACAAGATATTATAACTCGGAGTTGTATCTTGTGCGTGAGCTTGATGGCAAGCGAATACTCCAAGTGCGTGATGATGATACCGGTGAAGTCATCGACCTTTTCGGTTCGGATGATGTTACCTGCCGTGTTATGCCCGGATGTTCCGAGTTCAGCGGATGCCAAAATGGAATTGAATATAAGGTGCGTGTATTCGTCCCGAGAAACGACAATTGCGAATGTTGGATCGCAGAGCTTAAAAATACAGGCAAAACTGCACGCAACCTTACTGTATACGCTCAGCAGACATGGGTATTCCACAACAATTCCTGTTGGGGCAACGGCGAGCCTGCCGAGAATGTTGAGCTGGAAGATAGTAAAAACGGTTTTTATGCAACTGCAACCAATTTGAATAATCCTTTTGATACGCTTTACGGCGCATTTGAGATTGAAAACTGCACAAATGCATATAAGCAGGTCAAGTCTGAAAACACGCTCTGCTCATCAAAGCGTGATCCGGCACGGTATAAGCAGTTTACATACCGCTATGTAAATCTCTTTTCAAGCTTTACTTTGCAGCCAGGTGAAAGCGCTGCCCGCACGGTAGTTTCGGCAGCATCGGAAAATAAGGAGGAAACCGTGTCGTGTGCTGCAAAGCTCACAAATACGGTCGCTGCACAAGCTGCATACGATGAGGTTATGGCATACTGGGCAAAGGAGCTTGATTACAACACCTGCACATTGCCTGATAAGAATATGGAAAGATTCCTTAATACATGGCTCAAATATCAGCTTGCAATGACTTATCTTTATAACCGTGCCGAATACAACGGCGGTTACCGTGATGTTTTGCAGGATAGCTGGGGCGCTATGCTTATAAATCCCCAACACGGAATACGCAGAACAATCGAGGCACTTGGTTATGTTTATCCCGACGGTCACGGAGTCCGCAGCTACGATTCACGCGGAGGTATTTCCATTAGAGACCACTTTGTTGACTGTCCTCTTTGGGCACATTGTACTATTTCACAGTACATAAAAGAGACCGGCGATTTCTCGGTGCTTGATATTGAAGCGCCGTATCTTAACAGCGATGAAAAAGGTACTGTTGAGGAGCATCTTTGGAGAATGCTTGAATATCCGTACACACACCGTGGAAAAAACGGTCTTGTGCTTATGTATGACGGTGATTGGCTTGACGGTCTTACCGGTATTAATCAAAACGGCACCGCTACATCTGCATGGGCGACTATGCAGGCTTTCTGGGCGCAAAATCATATGGCGGATATCTATGAAGCAAAGGGAGATATTGATAAAGCAGCTATATTGCGTTCACGCAGCGCCGAATATAAGAAAATAGTGCGTGATGTTGCGTGGGACGGTAAATGGTATGTTTACGGCTTTAAGAGTGATGGTCTTGCAGTCGGATCATCAAAGTGCGCCGAGGGAAAGATATATCTCAACCCGAACACATGGGCGATATTTACCGGTATTGAGGATGATCCGAAGCGTATTGAGCTTATCCGCCATTCAATATTTACATATCTGTCCACACCATACGGTTCTTTGATAAATTATCCGCCGTATGTCAATGATCTTACCTGCGGCAGAATAGGAAGTCAGGTGCCGGGATCATTTGCAAATTCCGCAGTTTATCTTCATGCTGCGTCATTTGAGATATTTGCAAAGTCCAAGGTTGGTGCAAAATGCGAAGCGCAGGATCTGTTTATGCGCTTGTTGCCTAATCATATCGATAATCCCGATAGCCGCAGAACTAGTGAGCCGTATTGTACAGGCAATGTGCATTTCGGTCCTACAAACGAGCGGTACGGTATGAATCTGTTCTCATGGTTTACCGCAACTCCTGCGTGGATGATACACGGCGGTTTTGATGAGATACTCGGCGTTAAGGCAGGCTTTGACGGATTGCATATTGAGCCGTGCGTGCCTGATGAATGGGACGGATACGAGGTCAAGCGACTGTATCGCGGCAAGGAATATTTCCTCAAATTCTGCAAATCAGATGATAAAAAGGGTATCTATTCAAACGGTGAATACATCGGCGAAGTTCTTATACCGCTTGATGCAAAAGGCGATACATTTGAAATTTTGTATTAATAAGTTCAAAAAAAGACACCGCAAGGTGTCTTTTTTGATTGCATTTATATCAGTAAAATGTTATACTATTATAATTTCAAACCAGGAGGGGTTGTATGATAAAGCATCCTATTGAGCCGGTTTTTGATAAGAATTCAAAAGTTCTTATTCTCGGCAGTTTTCCGTCGGTTAAATCACGGGAGCAGATGTTTTTCTACGCACATCCGCAGAACAGATTTTGGAGAGTTATAGCATCGGTTTTTGAATGTGCTGTTCCTGAAACGATCGAAGAAAAATGCAAATTTTTATTGTCTTGTAAAATTGCTTTGTGGGATGTTATTGCATCCTGTGATATTACCGGCAGCTCGGACAGCTCAATAAAAAATCCGATTCCGAATGATATCGGATTAATTCTGGAAAGTTCCGATATTACAAAGATATTTGTAAACGGCAAGACGGCATATAAATATTATAATAAGTATATTAAAGATACGTTAGGTATAGAAGCAATATGTCTTCCATCCACTTCACCGGCAAATGCTGCGTGGTCACTGAAAAAACTGATTGAAGCTTGGAAGGTTATAAGAGAGTATTAAAAGTCACCTTGTTTTTACATCCCTTATGTGATATACTTATTAAAAACAAGCAACACGGAGGCTTTACATATGAAAAAACCTACATTGGTAGTTATGGCAGCAGGCATGGGCAGCCGCTACGGCGGACTTAAACAGATAGACCCCATAGATAAAGAGGGTAATCTTATTATAGATTTTTCTATCTACGATGCTAAAGCGGCAGGATTTGAAAAGGTTGTTTTTGTTATCAAGCGCCAGATCGAAAAGGAATTCAAACAGTCTATCGGCGAACGTATTTCAAGATATATCGAGGTTGAATATGTGTACCAGGAGCTTGATAAGCTTCCAAAAGGATATTCTATTCCAGAGGGTAGAGTTAAGCCGTGGGGTACAGCACACGCTATCCTTTGCTGTAAGGATGCAGTAGATGGACCGTTTGCGATTATCAATTCCGACGATTATTACGGCCCGAACGCATATAAGATATTGTACAATCATTTGACAAGCGGTGAAAAATCAGACAAGTACGGCATTGCCATGACCGGATACCGACTGTACAATACTCTCACTGATAACGGATATGTATCACGAGGTATCTGTACGGTAGAAAACGGCAAGCTTAAAAAGATTACCGAGCGCACACACATTGAGATGGACGGTAGCGATGCAAAATTTACTGAAGACGGTGAGAATTTTATTCATTTGTCAGGCAACAGCATCGCATCAATGAATATGTTTGGTTGCAACCGTGTGTTTATCGACGAGCTTGAAAGAAGATTTCCGCTGTTTTTGGATGAAGCACTCGCTGAAAATCCGCTTAAGGGTGAGTTTTTCCTGCCTGCCGCAATCGATGGCATGCTTACTGATGGCATTGCTTCGGTAGATGTGCTTACAACACCTGATAAGTGGTACGGAGTAACATACGCAGAAGACAAACCTGCGGTTATGAAGGGCATCAAGGCGCTGAAGGAAGAGGGCCTTTACCCCGATGTATTATGGCAATAGGTTGAAATTGAAAAAATACTTACGCATAAAGTAGTTGAGATAAAAACAATTGAACCTACCGAGTTTGAAGCGCTCAATGCATATGCCGATGAGGACCGTATAACTCCGTTTACCTGTACTCCCTATGCGGTAAATACTCGCTGCTTGCTTGTGAGATGTGAGCGAGTTGCAGGTGATGAGCAGGTTCCGGAAACTATTGCAGATACGGAGCAAGCCTCGGCTATTAAGCTTTGGATCGGCTCTGAATATGTACATGTGCCGATATGGTGTTTCGTCACAGTAGCTATTGTAATCATCGCTATTGCGGCTTTTATTATATTAATTAAGAGTCGTCGCAAAAAAATATGTTGACAGAATAGTGTATTATTCTGTATAATTAAAGAAAAAGGGAGGAATTTTTATGAATTGTAATAATTGCGGAAATGTATTACCTGAGGGAGCAAATAACTGCCCGTATTGCGGAGCAAGTACTGCACAGCCGGTTTATCAGGCACCCGTTCAGCAGGAGCTGCCGGAGCAGTACAGACCGTTAAGCCCGTGGGCATATTGGGGATTGTCGATCTTATTCACTGTTCCGATCGTGGGCTTAATTTTCCTTATCATCTTCAGCTTTAACAGCGGCAATATCAACCGCAGAAACTTTGCAAGATCTTATTGGTGCACTATTTTTATTGTTCTTGCAATACTGTTGGTAATTGTGCTTATCGCTGCATTAACCGGTGCTACAATCGCCGGACTGGATTCATTTTAAAGAAAATTTAAATGCTGTGTCCGACTTCATTATGAGAAGTTGGCACAGCATTTTTATTTTACTATCTGTACTATGTATTCGCCGAGCAAGTGTATTTCACGGTTGAGCGTTAAAATGTTTATGCATTTCAGGTCGGTTATTCCCGTGCCGAGCTTTTTGAAATATGCTTCTTTTGCAGTCCATATCTCATAAAAGCGATGCAGTATATTTTGATCTTCGCAAAATGTAAAATCAGCCTGTGTAGGTGTTTTGCAAAAAAGATATTCCATTTCTTCATCAACACATACCTTTTTTGCAAGCCGTAGATTTATCGGCTTAATGCGTTCGATATCTATGCCGACAGCCGTATCGCTTGCCACACATACGACCGTATCATCGCAATGTGATATGCTGAAATGAATATTAAGCCCCTTTGCATATGGCTTTCCGTTATCATCAATGTCAATGACAGTCTCATTGCCGATCAGCTTTTTGGCAAGATGTTCGCCTGCAAGCGAGCATTTTTTGTTATGCTCCTTTCGAAATCGGTCGATATGCTCCTTGCGTGACGCAGAAAGCGAACGGTAAATGCTCGTATATTCACACTCATTAATATCATCAATACGGCAGTATGACCAATTCATAAAAATTACCTCACTTAAACTTGTGTATCTTATGTTGCAATAATACAGAATTTAGGCTATAATAATATTATTATATTGTAAAGGGCGGCGTGTGTTATGTGGATATTCCTCGGTATTGTTGCAGCTATTGTGCTGATAATAACCGTTATCCTTCTGCTGCCTGTTTATATTATCGTAAAAAGTGATGAAGAAGGTCAGCTTATGCTTCGATATAAGTTTCTTCATATGACCTTCGGTGAAAATCCCGATCCGAATAACCCGATCATCAGAGTTGCTAAGGAGATAACCGGTCTTTCCAAAACTGACAAAGAGGTTTTTAAATCCAATGTTAAAAAGAGCGGTATTGCAGTCACGGTGCAGGATACGCTTCGTGTGCTTATATCATTGCTCGGCGAAGTGGTGAAGGTGGTTAAATATTGTGCGCTTACTAAATTAGAACTGAATATCGTTTGCACCGGCAACGATGCTGCTGACGCTGCCATCGGTTACGGTAAATGCTGTGCCGCAGTCTATCCGTTTATAGGCTTTTTGAGTTCTGTTATGAAGATAAAGAAAAGAGGGCAAAATATTGCGCTCCGCTGTGACTATGACGGTGGTGACGGTGAGTTTTCATATCATGCAGTGATCCGTATTCGTGTGTTAAGAGTGCTTGCGGCATTGATAAGAATAGTTTATAAAGAAGCAATGAACACAAATGAGGAGTTGCAAAGATCACAGCCGCAACGGGCAAAATCTAAAAATCAGCCGTAAAATTCAATTATTTTTGTCATAAACTCGGTGATTATCTCATCATTGCCTGAAAACATAGAATGCTTTGCACTTTTAACGGTATGGAGTACGCAGGACTTGCATTTGCTTGCAAAGAGCGCTTGCGACTCGTTACATACCACCGTGTCCTTTTCGGCACTCAGCAGTAATATCGGGGTGGATATACTGCCTGCAATGTGTTTTGATACAAGCTTTTTTCGGAGAGAAAGCGCCTCATAGACCCAACCGTTGCTCATCGGTGTTGATTGGTAGTGTCTATCGGAAATACGCAGCTTCATATTGTGGTCAAATCGACTGCGGCTTATGTCAGAGCTTTTGGAATATGAGGGATTAGGGTTAAAATCTTTTGAATTCCTCGATTTTTTGGTGTTACCCTTTAAGGCAGAATCAAGCTTTGTAAATATCTTTGCAACACAAAGCGGGAGACTGCCCAACTGCGGCTTTATCAGTGGTGAAGAAAGCACCGCCTTGTCTATTTTGCCTTGATGTGTTGCAAGATACATTGCGCCGACTGCGCCTCCCATTGAATGGGCGAACAGATATATAGGGAGAGTTTTTGATATATCCGCAACGGTGTTGTCGATAAATGCTTCAAGATCGGTCACATAATCCTCAAAGCGGTTAATGTGGATAAGCTCTATCGGCTCGGCTTCACGGAAGGAAAGTCCGTGACCGCGCTGGTCATACATAAATACATTGTATCCCATATTGAGGAAATACCAAGCAGTTTCGTAAAACTTCCTTGTAAATTCGGAAAGCCCGTGCACCATCACGACCGACGCTTTTGCATTCTCTGCAAGGAAGTATTCAAAATATATATCCTTATTATCAAAGGTCTTAAAATACCCTGAATTACGGCAGGGTATAAGCATATTTTCTATTTTTTCAATTTCGGAGGGAAATACCTCCTCCGTGATTATATTGAGCTTGTAATTTGGTGTAAACAGCATAACCTCTCCTAAAAACTGATTAAAGATGTGTAAAGTGGTGAAAAATAATGTTATCAAGCAAGAAATCTATTTTAAAAAGGGTTCTGATAACTATTATTGCCGCAATTATCGCATTTTCAGCCATATCAATGGTAATAACCAAAATAGTTTACGACAATATTTTTACTCGCTACGATTGCGAGTATTTAAGCGTACCTGAAGAATTGGAGAGAACAGTAGAAAATCGCATTACTTATCAGTACAATTCAGGCGAAAACAGGCTTTGTGGATTTTTGTATGAAAGCACAGTGCAAAATGGAAACGACGGACTAATTGTGCTTGCTCCCGGGTTTAACGCCTGTGCCGACGATTATCTCTGGCAGATAAAGAGTCTTAACGACTATGGCTGGTCGGTGTTTGCGTTTGATACTACCGGCTGTTGTCATTCGGAAGGTGAGTCCTCCGTCGGTTTTGCACAGGAGCTTATAGATATTGATGCCACATTGTCTTATATCGAACAAAACGGCGCATTCGGTTATAATGACATCATGCTGCTCGGACATTCGCGCGGTGGATATGCTGTCTGCTGTGCATTGGGGTATGAACACGATGTTACCGCCGTTGTTTCGGTCAGCGGTATAAACAGCGCAATGGAGGGCGTTATCGGCTCATCGGTCGATAAGGTCGGTGCGCTTGCATATTGCAACTATCCGTTTCTGTGGCTGTATCAGTCAATGCTGTTCGGCACAAAGGTTATGGGAATGAGTGCTGACGAAGCGTTGAACTCTGCCGGTATACCGGCACTTATCGTGCACGGAAGTGATGATGAACAGGTTCCGGACGAGAAATATTCGATAATATCTCACCGTGATAGTATTGAGTCACAAAATGTCGAATATTATATCTGTGATGAGTCAGGGCAAAACGGTCACACAAATCTGCTTTTTGATGATGACGGTACTGCCAATGACGAGTTGATGAAAAAGATAAATGATTTTTATATAAGCAGTATAAAGTAAAAGAGTGGGAGAAAATTATATGGATGTAGTTTTGATACCGGCATACGAACCGGATGAAAAACTTATCGGGCTAGTCGACGGGCTTAAAGCAGAAGGCTTTTTTGTACTCGTTGTCAACGATGGGAGCGGCAGGCAATATGACCGTATTTTTGATGCCGTTTCATCTGAAGCCGAAGTGATATGCCTTGCACAAAACAGCGGAAAGGGTGCGGCGCTGAAATTCGGTATGAATTACATTAAAACAAATCTTACGGACTGTACGCATTTTATTACCTGCGATGCGGACGGTCAGCACAAGGTCGAGGATGTTGTGCGTGTTCGAGAAAAGCTCCATTCAGGCGAGACATTTGTTCTCACCGTAAGGCGGCATCGCCACGGCATCCCGTTTCGCTCATGGTTCGGAAATGCACTTTCAAGATTTGTTTACACCGTCCTTGCAAGCCACTATCTGTCGGACAATCAGTCAGGACTTCGCGGTTTTGCGGTAGAAAATATCGACTGGCTGTTAAAGGTGAAGAAGGACAATTATGATTACGAAATGAATATGCTTTATTATGCCAACAAGCAAGGAATAAAGATATCCACACTGCTTATCGAGGCGATATACATAGACAATAATCAGTCCTCACACTTTAAGCCTGTTAGCGACACGGTGAAGATATATAAATGTCTGTTTTCGAGCGCAATGGGTAGCTTTATCCCGTTTTTTGCAGTTCAGATTTTACTGCTTATTTTTTCGATCACAGTCGGATATGATTATTTGTTTTTAACTGTGCCGGGGCTTGGCGGGATCTACTGCCTTTTAAATATCGGCATAAACAGATTTATTATCTTTAAAAATGTTTGTTACCGAGACTATTTAAGCACACTGATCTACAGCGTTATGTACTATTTTGTATATACCTTCGGCTGTCTTCTGTTTAAGTTTTCAGCGCCGGCAGTGCCGCTTATAGTTGCATTCAATATCACATTTGTTGAGTTTATACCGCTTAGGTACTATC
>JAXJVX010000158.1:0-4763 GCA_036308305.1 Acutalibacteraceae bacterium
CCAACGTACTGCTATTCGCCTTCCTTATAATGCCTATAATATTTTTAATATGTGATGAAAAAGTTGAAAGTGATTGCTCAATGCTCTGTTCATCACCGATATCGGCAAGGATATTTTCATATACCACAACGGTGCTGTTATCCTCACACGGGATAAACATACCGCTTTGCGCCATCAGCGTGATAAGACCTAGTGTTTTGATGGATACCGTTTTGCCACCGGTATTGGGACCTGTGATAACAAGCGTGTCAAATTCACCGCCGAGACGGATATCTATCGGTACCACGGTATTTTTATCAAGCAGAGGATGGCGGGCTTTTTTTAGATTTGTAACACCGCTTTCGTATAATATCGGCTCTGAAGCTTTCATATCAAATGCAAGTGACGCTTTTGCAAATATAAGATCGAGCTTAAAAGCAGCATCACAAGACATCATAATAGACTCCTTATGCTCTGCCGCCTCTGACGAAAGTTCTGCTAAAATGCGTTCGATCTCTTCCTGCTCCTTTGATTTGAGCAATGCAATTTCATTATTTGCCTCAACAACTGCCATTGGCTCAACAAATACTGTTGAACCTGTCGATGAAAGTCCGTGAACAAGGCCTGCTATTTCCGAGCGAAATTCGGATTTTACCGGCACAACATATCTGCCGTTTCGCTGCGTGATGACAGTATCCTGCAAGAATTTCTGTGTTGACGATGAACGGAGCACACCGTCCAACCTGTCACGAATCTTGTTTGATGCGCTTTGGATTTTTCTGCGGATGGAATAAAGAGAGGACGAAGCATTATCGCTCATCTCATCCGGAGAAAGTATGCAGGAGGTAATATGCTCTTCCAGTCTGCGGTTTGAACATAGCGCAGAAAAAAGTCCGTCGAGCGATGTAGGCTGACCTGCACTGTGGTCACGCCACTCAATCAGCGCACGGATAGCACGAAGCACACCTGCAATATCCAGCAGCTCGCCCATATTGAGCACACCGCCGGCAGAGGATCTTGCAAGTGCGTTATTAACATTTTTAAGCCCACCGAAAGACGGTGAGCCGAATTTTGCCGTTAAAAGATATGCGTCTGTTGTATTCAAAAGGGTGTTTTTTGCCGCTTCATAGGTCTTTTCAGGGACAACATTCAGTGCATTTTCCACCGCTTCAAATGAGGCGCACCGTTCTGACAGCATTTTTAATACTTTGTCAAATTCAAGTGTGATTAAATGCTTATTCATATCATTTCCGTATCGGTAAACGCTACCGATTTATAAAAATTCAAGGTTTTATATTCATTTTCAGTATGAGTCACAGTAAAACGGCTTGCAATATCTGAAAGGCGCTCGGCATTCCCTTCACCTAATTTAAAAGAAAAAATCTTATTATCAGGCGAATAAATTATATGCCGCATAGCCGCAAGCAAAGGTTCTGATAAATACTCGCCGTTCTTTTTGCACTTTTCACAGTAAAGTGCGCCGGCGGATATATCAAAATAACCGCTGTTTGTATCTTCACCGCAGCCACAGCAAGCACCAAGCTCCGGCATATATCCACACAACTGGCAGATCTTAAGTTCAAACACGGATTTTATGATATTATCAGGCAACTTTGACTCACTTAACAGATAAAGACTGTTTAAGATAAGCCTCAAAAAATCCTCTGCCGGCTCGTCCTGAGGTGCTAAATACTCACAAAGCTCGCAAAAATAACAGCTGAGTGCATATTTTTCAATGCTCTCACGAAGTCCGAAAAACACCTTATTTACCAATGCATCACGCACCTTGTATGTATCACGGCTGAAATTAAGAGTAAGCCGTGAATAGCTAAGATGTCCAGTTGCAGAAAGGCGCTTTGATGTTACCTTCAATGCACCGCTTGCAAACGCGCGAATAACGCCGTGTTCAGATGTTAAAACAGTTATTAGACGGTCATTTTCGGATATTTTGCGTTCCCGTAAAATCAGTCCGTCCGTCACGGTCAGCGACATCATCACACCTCACATTTACTGCGTTTTTATACTCAAGATAATCGGCCACACGACCGCTTTTAATAAATGTATTCCAAAGTTCTTCTCTTTCCATAATGCACCCTAAAAATCATATTTATATTATGATTTTTAGCAAGTGACAAAATAAAATTATAGGAAAAATAAAGCATCGGCCATAAAGCCTTATATAGATTAAAATGAAAAATTAATCCAATCCGAAATTATGGATGCTGCCCTGTCGTGTACGCCAGTTTTCCTTGACCTTTACCCACAACCGCAGATTTACCTTGATTTCAAAAAAGCCTTCAAGATCCTGTCTTGCAAGAGTGCCGACACGCTTTAACATAGAACCTTTTTTGCCGATAACGATAGGCTTGTGGCTTTCACGCTCACAGTATATAGCCGCCTCAATATCAAGGATATCTGTATCGTCGCGTTCGGAAAAGCGCTCTATATCTACCGCAAGACCGTGAGGTATCTCCTTATCAAGAAGCATAAGCAGCTTTTCACGGATTATCTCTGCTGCGAGTACACGCTCAGGCTGATCAGTCAAAGTATCATCATCAAAGAAATGTACCGAGGGTACTGTGAACTTGCGAAGCTCCGAAAGCAAGATATCAACTCCATCACCGGTTTTTGCGCTGACAGGCACGATAGCCGCAAAATCAAAAAGTTCATTATACTTATTGATGATCTCAAGCAGATCTGACTTGTTTTCCAAAAGGTCGATTTTGTTTACCGCAAGAACTGCATTCAAACGGCGTTTTTTAAATTTCTCACAAAGCTCATATTCGGCAGGTGCAATTTTGCTCGTTGCCTCAACAACAAGCAGGCAGCAGTCAACATCCGCCATCCCATCACCAACAGCCTTTACCATATGCTCGCCGAGCATATTATGCGGCTTGTGAAGACCCGGAGTATCGGTGAAAACAAGCTGCTCTGTACCATTTGTCAAAACTCCGTTAATACGGGTGCGTGTAGTCTGCGGCTTGTCCGACACAGCAGCAATCTTCTGACCGATAAGCTTATTCAGTATTGAAGATTTACCCGCATTCGGCTTACCTACTATTGCGATAAACGCCGATGTTGTATTACTCATTTAAGATTTAAGCCATATCCTGAGGATGTCCCACCTCAACCATTACGGCTTCCTCCTTCTCACGCATTGTAGCAGCCTCAAGGCCGCCGTTTACATGGTCATATCCAAGCAGATGCAGCATTGAATGAGTTGTTAAATAACCCATCTCACGCTGGAATGTGTGATTGTAATCCTCTGCCTGACGCATTGCACGTTCAACAGAAATAACTACATCGCCCAGTATGTACGCTCCGCTTTCGGGATTGACAGGATAGTCACCGTTTTCGCCCATCGGGAACGACAGTACGTCGGTCGGCTCGGGTATCTTGCGAAAGTTGGTGTTAAGCTCCGCTATCTGCTTATCATCAACAAACATAACATTTACTTCTGCAGATCCGCTGAAGCCTTCCATCTTTAAAACAGCGGTACAGCAGCGGCGCAGCAGCATTCTCATGCCTGTCGGTATCTTTATCTGCTTTTGTCTGTTTTCAATATTTACCTTTACCTTGTCCATTACTTTTCGTTCCTTTCATAGTTTCTTTTTCTTTTATATTCATCGGCTTTTTCATAAGCCTTAACTATTGACTGCACCAACTTGTGACGGACTACATCACGCTCGGTAAAGCGAATGACCGCTATATCATCAACATTTTTTAATACACGCATAGCATCTATAAGACCGCTGGGTTTCCCATCCGGCAGATCTATTTGTGTAACGTCACCTGTGATTATCATTTTTGAGTTGAATCCCAAACGAGTTAGAAACATTTTCATCTGCTCTTTTGTTGTATTCTGCGCCTCATCAAGAATAATGAAGCTGTCATCCAGCGTTCTGCCTCGCATATATGCAAGGGGCGCTACCTCGATGCTGCCACGTTCGTGGAGTCTTGCAAAGTTTTCAGCGCCGAACATATCAAACAATGCATCATATAAAGGACGCAGATACGGATCGACCTTCTGCTGAAGATCTCCCGGCAAAAAGCCGAGCTTCTCACCTGCCTCAACTGCGGGACGGGTGAGTATTATCCTTGTCACCTCTTTCGCCTTAAAGGCACGCACTGCCTCTGCCACTGCAAGGTAGGTCTTGCCCGTACCGGCAGGACCTACGCCGAATACAACGGTGTTTTTATCCACCGCCTCAACGTATTTTTTCTGACCGATTGTTTTTGGTTTTATCGGCTTACCCTGCGTTGTGACGCAAATTATATCGTTATCCGCAAGCTGATACACTGTTGACTCCTCACCGCTTTCGATAAGTGACATCACATATATCACCTGCTGCTCTGTTATCTGCTCTCCTCGCTCGATAAGCGCTGTAAGCCCTTCAAACACACGCTTCGCAAATTCCGCTTGCTGCTCATCACCCGTGATTTTGAGTTTCGATGCTCTGAATACAACCGAAACATCATACTTTCGCTCGATCTGGCGGATATTTTCATCATAGCTGCCAAAAAGCAGAGCGGTATTTTGAAGTGTGGATAAATCTACATACTTTTCAGCCAATATACTTCTGTTCCTTTTTCAGTAGTTATTTATATTATTATATTAGTATATCACATTTATATTTGCTTGTCATTATTTTTTTAACTATTTTTCAAGAAAAAATGAAGCACGACAAGCGTGCTTCACAAAAAAAGAAAACAGTATCTGTTCATTTTTTAGTTCTTATTAGTTCAGAAAAGAACTATACATTCTTAATTAGCAAATATTCTAC
>JAXJVX010000159.1:0-2197 GCA_036308305.1 Acutalibacteraceae bacterium
AGGTCAACCCTATACTGTTTGTTCAAAGAGTGTTATCAATCTTAAAGACTATCTTTATAACTCTTATTGTGAAGATCCCTCCGACTCAATGTGCCGTACGCTGACACCTATTGGAATTATTGCCGCAATAGTTGCAGGCGTTGCTATGTATTATCTTGAGTCTGATGCACTGCTTGCCATATCTGTGGCTACAGCAGTTTCCGCATTAAGCGTGCCGATATGCTCGCTGCTTTCAGTAAATATGCCGCTTGGCTCTGCAGCAAAAGCAGTGCGCGAGGAAGGCGGTATATTGTCCGGCTATAATGCTGTTGACGAATTTGCAGATACAGAATGTGTTGCGTTTGACGCAGAGGAACTGTTCCAACCGGGTTCTGTTGAGCTTGTTAATTTAAAAGCAGTCGGCGAAAATGCAGTCGACAATGTAATTCTTGATGCCGCAGCGCTCACTATTGCAGCCGGCGGGCCGCTTTGTGATGTATTCGACAAGATAATAGAAGGCAGAAAAAAGATCCTGCCCAAGGTAGAAGAGCTTTACTATGATGATACGCTCGGTATTACCGCAAAGGTCGGAGGAATTGAGAAAAAGCTCGGCACCCGTGAATATATCGGTAATCTTTCAGGAATGCCGGATATTGAGCTTGAACGCAAAGCGCAGCGCAAGGGGTGCCACACCGTATATCTTTCAAGTGGCGATGAGCTTATCGGCATCTTTGTTATCCGCTATCATGCTGATGATATAACTTCAGAGTATCTTGATATGCTGATAAGAAAAGGTGTAATGCTTCTTATCAAAACCAATGACCCCAACATCACTCCCGAACTTATGGAACAGACATTTAATATACCTAAGGAATATGTTAAAATAATGAGCTCATATGCAGCATGTGCATTTGACAATGTAACAAAAGCAACAAAATCGGGCAGTGCCGTATTTGCACATGACAATTCAGTGTCTGCTCTCGCCCTCGGTATAGTTGCAGTTAAAAAACTGCGTAAGCAAGCGATAACGGCAGTTGTTTTACAAGTGATCTCTGTTGTCCTCGGCTTCGGCGCAACTCTGTTCCTGGCACTTACCGGAGATCTAAACTATATTGTACCGCATATTATGCTTGCTTATCAGCTCGTCAGCACTATCATTGTGCTTGGTATTCCCGCACTTGGCGGTGTAAGGAGAAGAAAACTGTAAAATGAGCAAAAACAGCTTTAAAAATCCTGTATCCACTACTGTAACAAGAAACCTGCTTATAGCAGTATGGATAATCATTGCAGCTATAATTATAGCAGGTATTGTGTTTGTAGTCGGTACAGCGCAGAAATATTCGGATACTGAGTCAGTCCCGATGACCGGTATATCACAGCAGAAGGCTGACGCAACGGTGCTTTTCGTATTCACTGATGATACTTATGAAGATCAACCTCCGCATTTTGCGCTTGCACGCTTCAACACCGAAACCGGAAATAACACGGTTGTATCCGTACCTGCTTCCTTTATTTCAGAGGCTTATAATCACTCAGGCTCCTTGTCAAAGCAATATGAGTACGGAGGCGCAGTACAAGTAAAGGCAGCAGTTGAACAGCTCTTTTCTGTCACAATAGATAAATATATCGAATGCCCGTTTACCTCACTTGAAACGGCGATAGATAAGCTTGGCGGTGTTGAATTTGAAATACCGGAAAATATGATGTATAAAAACAACTCCGGTGTTATCGTTACAAACCTTATCAAGGGCAAACAAACGCTCAACGGTAAGCAGTTTTTACAGTATATCCGCTACGGCAATTTCGGAGATGCTTATAAAACCGCAGAAAAGCGTGCAGAGCTTGCTGTTGCGCTTATTAATTCGGTAAACGGCGATGAGGCGTACGATGAAATAGTAGGTATGTTCAATAGTGTAATTGATAACTGCACCTCCGATATAACGGTAATAGATATATCGCAGTTTGCAGAGGATTATGCTTTGGGCGGATCAACAGTTACCGCAATCACGCTTTCGGGAACGGAAACTGCGCCTGATGCTGCGTCGATAGAATCAGTTTCAAACAATTTTTGAGTACAGTTAAAAAGAGGCTGGTTTTATAAACAGTCTCTTTTTGAATTTTTATTGCCGACGCCGCACAAAATAAGCGTAGCGGTACACACAAATTTACATTTATGTTAAAAAACAGTTCACCAATTATAGTATATTTACAGATATAA
>JAXJVX010000160.1:0-2966 GCA_036308305.1 Acutalibacteraceae bacterium
AACTTATTGAAATGGGAAAATGCTTTGACGGAGAGGATGAGCTTTTCGACACAGATTACTTTGCCGAGTGTATGAGAGATACGTTTCACTATTTCTTCGATGGGAAAGAGCGTGCAGAACAGCTCACTAAAGCAGAGATCGTTTTGTACGGATATATCTTCGCTTACACCAAGCTACCCGTTGAGTTTATTAATGAGAACAGCGAGGACTTTGAAAAAAGTCAGTTAGCCGCAAATGTGCTTGCACACGCTATTCTCGGCGAAAAGAATGAATATATTTCCGGAAACAAGCTAAAACAGACTATTTATAACGGCAAAAGCTTTGTCGAATACGAATACGATATCACAACAGATGATATGGGCAAATTCACGGAACTCTCCGCGGATGAATTTAAAGAGGAACTTGAATAGCTTTTTCAACAGAGCAGCACATTTACGAGCTGCTCTGTTTCTTTATGCACCGTTTTTGTTCCACGCCATATGGTATATTTATAGTACACAGAACAAGGAGGTGCAATATGATTTATTACAAGATAAAATGCAAATACACGGTTACAGAAGAAGCGGATGAAGCCAAGCTGATGAGATTTTGGAGAAAAGCTGATTCGAGTTATGTTGGCGGACAAATATTTAGGGTGATTATTCTTGACCGTGATGAAACAACAATTGACGCTATTTTGATGTTCTCGGTTAGTGATTACTCGCTTTCATCGATTAAAAAGCGAGTAATAAGCGAATTCGATGAAACCGGAGAAACAATTAAAAGCATAAATTTTTCTAAAACTCCTGAGGAAATAACAGTTACAGAGGCAATATCTTTAATTCGATGCAGAACAATAGATGGTGCAGGCGGAAATGCTTACAGATGCTCAAAACGTGTGGCGACAAGATGGTGCAACGCCGAATATTTGAATGATAATTTTGATTTAAAGTTTGATGAATTTGTTCTGCCACACAAACAATTATCCTTTTCGAAAGCCAAAGATGAAGCACGGGGTATTCTTGCAGATGAATCTTTTTATGAAGAGCTTGAAAGAATCTATTCACCTTTGAACAAGCGTAAGTTTTGCGGTAATCCCGTTAATTATTTAATCAACGCCGTTTCAAGAGAAACAGCAAAAAATCTTGTAAAACTACTGACTAAAGCGCTGTATTCAAATAAAAGGTTGTTAAGTACAAGGGTTGCTTATGTAACTGAGCTTGGCGATGTATCATATGACAAGGCTATAAAAAATCTTTGCGAAAATTCATATGCTTCTGTGGTGGTAATAGAATGCAGCGACAGCAATATAAAGGACGACAGATTTGCAAGAGGACACGAAAGACTAAGCGAAGATATTTATGATATCCTCAAGGAATATTCGCTGCAAACCGCATTTATCCTTGTTGATTTGGGAAGCAAAGCGTGTAAACAGGCAGTCGGAGAACTGATTGTCAAAGAGGATATAAGCTTTATCGAGATATCCGAAGGAAAGGGAGATAACAGCACAGGAAAGAAATACCTTAAAACGCTGCTCAAAGAAAATAAAGTTCGCTATGTCAAAGAAGATTTTGTTATACCCGAACAGGAGGTATACAGTGTAAACTACATCGTTACTGCATACAGGAAAATAAAAAAGAACCGTATCAGAAACAGCTTGTATAAGTCTTACAAAGAGATAAAACCCTTAAAAATCGATGCTCCGGTAGCTGTTTCAAACAGTTATGAAAAATTGCATAGTATGGTCGGTTTAACTGAAATCAAGTCAATCATCGACCAGATCGTCTCATCTCAGAAGATAAATAAACTCCGTGTTGAAATGGGGCTTGATGTAACAGGCATTTCAAAGCATATGATTTTTACGGGAAACCCCGGTAGCGCTAAAACAACGGTCGCAAGACTGCTCACCACGATTTTATACGAAGAAAAGGTAATTGACAGAAACAGGTTCGTTGAATGCGGACGTCAGGATCTGGTCGGCAGATATGTCGGATGGACAGCCAAACAAGTAGAAGAGCAATTTCGCAAAGCAATGGGCGGTATTCTTTTTATTGACGAGGCATATTCCCTTGTCGAAAGAGAGGGGTTATACGGCGATGAAGCGATAAACACTATCGTTCAGATGATGGAAAATTACCGTGATACTGTAATCGTTATTTTTGCCGGATATCCCGATAAAATGGAAAGGTTCCTTGAAAAGAACGAGGGGCTTCGCAGTCGAATAGCGTTTCATATCGATTTTCCCGATTATAACGCGGATGAGCTTTGCGATATTTTGAAGCTGATGAGTAAAAACAAGGGCTTTACTCTTGATGGTGAGGCTGAAGAAAAGTGCCGTAGGATCTTTGATGAAGCTTGTAAAAACGCGGAATTCGGAAACGGCAGATTTGTACGGAATTTGCTTGAACAGGCAATCATCAAGCAGTCTTCACGCTTAGTGAAGGAATACGGCAATACAAAGATTGATAAAAGTATTGTATCGTTGCTCTCCGCTGACGATTTTGATATCAATGCTGCAAAGGTATATAAGACCGAAAAAATCGCTATAGGATTTTAGGATATATATTTGTAAAGGATTTGAATTAAATGCATTATGTGATCAGTGATATTCACGGGTGCTATGCACAGTTTACGGAGCTCCTTGAATTAATACATTTTAAAGACACGGATACGTTATATGTGCTTGGCGATATCGTTGACCGCGGCCCTCATCCGATAAAGGTTTTATCAGCACTTATGGAATTGCCAAATGTTGTTTGTATCGTCGGCAATCACGAGTTGATGGCTTTAGACGGGCTCAGGTTTCTTAACACGCAGATAACGAATGAATCTATCGAGTCGATGGATAAGGAAACAATAGGTAATCTATTTAATTGGATACGCAACGGAGGTCAGACAACCATAGATGAGTTTAAGTCTTTGCCCCCGGTAAAGCGTCAGGAAATCATCGATTTTATAATGGATTTTTCCGTGTATGAAGAGCTGAC
>JAXJVX010000161.1:0-10912 GCA_036308305.1 Acutalibacteraceae bacterium
CAGAATTCTGCTTCGTCCTTGATAGAATCCATGGCCTGTTTCTTTGTACCTACGAAAAGGATCTCCTTACAGTCTGCTGAAAGGTCACGAAAGAGATTGTAAGCTTCCTCAAGCTTCTTTACAGTTTTCTGAAGATCGATAATGTAGATACCGTTTCTTTCTGTAAAGATGTAGGGAGCCATTTTGGGGTTCCAGCGTCTTGTCTGATGTCCGAAATGAACACCTGCTTCAAGAAGCTGCTTCATTGAGATTACTGACATTGTTTTTTTCCTCCAATATTTGTTTTACCGCCGCCTGATTCAACTTGCATTGCCCACAAAGCAATTAAAGATTTTTGCTTTATGACATGGCAAAAGCAATCCTCAAGCGTGAGTATTGCCATAACAGTATATCACAACGCATTATAAAATGCAAGTGTTTTTTTCTCTAAAACGCAAAAATTCACAGTATACGAAAAAGTATACTGTGAAAATTCAATTACAGATCAAATCCTCCGCCGAAAACATTCTCTACCTTCTCTGCGAATTCTTTGTATACAGCAGTATCATTCATTGATGAAAGTTCATCAACAAGGCTTGAATAATACCAAGAGTGCTTGAACTTATCCGTTTCGATAAGCTTGCCCCAAAGAGCATCCCCTATTCTTTCATACTCACTGTTAAGATTACTTATTGATGTAAGAGCATCGCAAATAATAACGACTTTTTCATCATAACTTGCATTTTTAACAAACGAAAGTACTCTCTGCTTATTTTCCTGCCATGTTGCACACGGATCATTTATGCTACAAGCGGTAACGAGTTCTGTGACTTTATCGCCGAAAAGAGTTGTCAACTGAGAAGAAGAAGCATCAGCATTAACCAGCATAGCGGCAACGATCACATCCTCATCAGCCGTAAGTCTGCTTGCAGCAGCGGCTGCTTCAACTGCATAAAGAGCGCAGGCTGCACCGGTACATTTAGTGATTTTGTTTTGGTAAGCATTTACAACAAATGCAATAGCACTTTCGATTTTTGACATAGAGTTAAAATTCCTTTCAATTTTGAATATTGACTATTTTATCACACAATAAGCATTTTTGCAAGAGTTAAACATAAAACCCCGGGTAAACCTCCAACCAGCGACACGGAAATGGTATAAGGAGTTACCGATAAGGTGAAGCCGGTGAAAATACCGCTGATATTGAGCGCCGCAAAAGAGCATATTCCAACAGCGCCGGAGGTAAAAGCAGTTTTTATAAATGCTTTTGTTTTAACGGCGTACACTATCAATATTAAAAATGACAGCACAGCCGCAGAGATAAAGCAATAGTCAGCAATAATCATATTATTCCTCCCTTTAGTTTACAATATGAGCAACTAAAGACTGATTATTACAAAATTATTCTTCATCTTCCGCATTTTGTTCAAATTTGATGACCAACGCTTTTTCAAGACGGTGATCCTTAATTTCAAGTGTTTTTATCTTAAGCCCGTCTGCTTCGACTTCAAAAACCTCTCCGTCAGCCGGGATAACACCGAACTCACCGAACACATAGCCTCCAAAAGTGTCAAAATCATCAAGCGGAAGCTCAACATCGAGTGCTTCAGCAACTTCTTCAAGCGCAGCAGATCCGCTGATAACCCACTCATTATCAGCTTTTTGTTCGATATCAGGTGTCTTTTCAGGAAGAGATATGTCATCGTCAAGATCACCGACAAGCTGCTCAAGCAGATCGTTCATAGTAACTAAACCGGTAACACCACCGTATTCATCAAGCACAACCGCAAAATGATTGCGTGTTTGCTTCATTTTTCTGAAAAGCACATCGGCTTTGATTGATTCCGGCACGAACTCAGCAGGACGAACCGCATTTTCCAAAATTGATTTCTTTGTGCGATCCTTTAATCTGAAATAATCCTTAACATCAAGTACACCGGTAATATTATCTACTGTTTCATCACATATAGGATAAAGTGAATGACGACTGCCGTGTATTTCCTGCTCCCAATCCTCTACATCGTCTTCCATCCAGAGAACCGACATATCTGTACGGTGTGTGGCAAATTCATCAACTTCGATATCGTCAAACTCAAATATATTCTGAATGAACTCTTTTTCTGATTCATCAATAACGCCTTTTTCACTTCCGACATCTACCATCATACGTATTTCTTCTTCACTTACCTGCTCATCCTCAGCGTTAGGATCGATACGAAGAATGCGCAAGATAAGATTTGTGGATGCAGTAAGGAACCATACAATAGGTGCAAAAACTTTTGAGATTGCACTTATAAACATAGACATACCGAGTGCAACCTTTTCACAGTTTTTCATTGCAAGACGCTTTGGAACTAGCTCGCCGAATACCAGGGTTAAATATGAAAGCACTAGTGTGATAACGATAACTGAAACCGAATCAAGCACTGTTCGTGATACCGGTAAATCAAAGCTCATTATCCAATCAACAAGCACCTCTGAAAAGTTATCGGCTGCAAACGCACTACCCAAAAATCCGGACAATGTTATGCCTACTTGAATAGTCGCAAGAAACTTTGCAGGGCGTGAAGTAAGATTCTCTAATCGCCTTGCTCTTTTATCGCCGTTAGCAGCCATTTGTGAAAGCTTATTGTCATTCATTGAAATTACTGCAATCTCAGCGCAAGCGAAAACCGCATTAAACAGAATAAGCACAAGCTGTAAGATAAGCTGCAGTATTAGTGTACTGTCCAAAAGTCAGTCCTCCGTTTTTATGATAATTTTTTTAAAAGCAAAAACACCTACACGCTTAAAATATAGTTTTAAGCATGTAAGCGTTGTTTATAAAATTTTTATAGTGTATGTACTGTACGGATCACCGTTATCACAGTCGTCCATTAGTAAGCTCCTTAGATACGAAACAAATATTGTAATAGATTATACACCGTAAGATAGTGAATGTCAATACTATTTTCCAAGCAAATGATTGATAAACTGCTGTGCAACTCTTCCCGACATACCACTTCTCCTCATTCCCCACTTGCGTGCGAGAGAACGAAGCTCATCCTCATTCATATCAATTCCGTTTTCACGGGCAAGATGTATAACTATTTCAAAATATTCTGACTGAAGCGGTTTGACAAAGCAAATAGATACACCAAAGCGATCTGCAAGAGAAAGTTTTTCTTCGATAGTATCAGCAACATGGATATCATCGCCTGCTTCTCGTTCAGAAAAGGTCTCACGGATCAAGTGACGACGGTTTGATGTTGCATATATAACAACATTATCCGGTTTCTTTTCAAGACCGCCTTCGATAACTGCTTTAAGATATTTATACTCGACCTCGAAATCCTCAAAAGACAGATCGTCCATAAATATAATAAATTTATAATTGCGGTCACGCAATGAGTGGATTAATTGAGGCAGCTTTGAAAACTGATGCTTATATATCTCGATCATGCGAAGGCCCTGCGCGCTATATTCATTAAGCAATGCCTTGCAGCAGGTGGATTTGCCTGTGCCGGCATCACCGTAAAGCAGAGCATTGTTTGCAATTTTACCTGCAAGAAAAGCCTCTGTATTATCAGTAAGTTGCTTTTTCTGGATCTCATATCCCCAAAGGTCACAAAGCATTATCTTTTCATCGTGCACAATCGGCACAAATTGAAGACCTTCATCATCGGCGATGTGGAAAGCGGCATTATTGCCAAGCATTCCGACTCCGAAGTTACGGTAATGTTGCTTAACCATCTCCATAAAATCAGTGACATTTTGTGTAGTTGAGAGCGCTGCGATAAGCTTGTTTGCGTTGCGTGTTTCTTGTGAGGATAACTGACAAGAAGAAGTAAAATCAATAAGCGAATCGTCATGATACATATTGTAAATCAGCTCAATATCATGCATTGCAATACTGTCAAGACTGTCACATTTGCCATCATGGTTCATTTCATAAAATAGAGAAAATGCATTTTCATCGTTAATTAAAAGCCACGCAATATAACTCTTATTAAGTCTTCCGCAAAGTCCGTGCTCTGATGCAGTTTCAACCATTTTGCCGAGTGCTCCGGCATCACCGTTGAGTGCTTTTGCGACAACACCGTAGTCGCACTTGGTTCCGAAAAGTATAAGTTCGTCTGTCATAAAATTTACACCTCTGCTAAAAAATATCCCCACCTAGAGATAAGGTGGGAATACTTTAAAGCTAAATTATTCTTCTGTTGTTGCAACGATCTCGTCTTCTGTTGCAGCATCCTCAACTTCTTCAACTACTTCTTCCTTCTCGATAAGAGCACGGATAGAAAGGCTTACACGCTTTGTTTCATAGTTGATATCTGTGATCTTTGCATCAACAACATCGCCTGCTTTGAGAACATCCTGCGGTTTCTCAATACGTCTGTCAGCAATCTGTGAAATATGGATAAGACCATCAATACCGGGCATTACATTAGCAAAAGCACCGTATGTAGCAAAGCTTACGATCTTAACAGATACTACATCGCCAACGCTGTACTTTGTCTTGATAACTTCCCACGGATTATCCTCTGCCTTCTTGAAGCCGAGTGAGATCTTGTGCTTTTCGGTGTCGATATCCTTAACATATACTTCAACAACATCGCCTTCTTTTACAACCTCTGACGGATGCTTGATGCGTGTCCATGAAAGCTCAGTAATGTGGATCATACCGTCAACACCGCCAAGATCAACGAATGCGCCGTATGAAGTGAGTGACTTAACAGTGCCGGTATATGTTGCACCGACCTCAACGCTTGACCAGAATGCCTCCTGCTCTGCCTTTTTCTGCTCCTTAAGAACAGAACGGATAGAGCCGACAACACTTCTACCTCTGCGAATGTCGATAACACGGAACTTAACCTGTGTGCCAACAAGATCTTCAAGTGATTCATTTCTTGAAAGTGTTGCGTGTGAAGCAGGAACAAATACTCTTATGCCCTCACAGATAACTGTTACGCCGCCTTTAACAACTGCTGTAACTGTACCCTCAAGAATCTCCTGTGATTCTTTTGCATCAGCGATTTTTGAGAAACCTGCCTGAGCATCATAGCGACGCTTTGAAAGAGTGATGATACCCTCTTGGTCATTTGTTCTCATAACGATGAGGTCGATCTCATCGCCAACCTTAACTACATCCTCGGGACGAAGTGAAGGATCATTGCTGATTTCGTCAGCAGGAACAATTCCGGTGTATTTTCTTCCGATATCTACACGAACCTCGCCGGGGTTAACTGCCTGAACTATGCCCTTAACTCTCTGGTCGGTGTTCATCTTATCCAAATATGATTCCATCTGCTCTTCAAAGGTCATATCTTCAAAAGATTTCTCCTGAGCTGCGCCGGTTTCCTCCGTTAAAATTTCTTGGGTTTCCTGATTGATGATTTCGGTCATTGTGTTTAGTACCTCCTTAATTATAACAGCAGGCGTTGAAGCACCCGCGGTCAATCCAACAAGTTGTGCAGATGCGATATCTTCATATAGCAATTCGTCTGCACTTTCGACTAGAACTGTTTTGCATTTTTCAGAGCATAGATCAAACAACTTTTTGGTGTTTGAAGAATGTCTCCCGCCGACAACTACCATTAGGTCGCTCTGTTCGGCAAGCTGTTGCGCTTCACTCTGTCGCAATTCTGTCGCATCACATATTGTATCAAAAATTTTTGCATTTGTATAGACTTTTTTTAATTTTTTTTGCATTCAGACCAAATTTTTGAATTAAATGTTGTCTGTGCAACAACACAAATTGGCGTATCTGCATTTATTTGGTCGGATTTTATAATATTTTCTAGCTCTACCTCACTTTTAAAGCAGTAGACCCTGCCGTTACAGTGACATATTATGCCAATAACTTCTGCATGATTTTCATCACCTGCAATAAACACAGGAATATCAGCAGAAGAATTCTTATTGACTATTCGGTGTATTTTTAAAACAAACGGACAAGTTGCGTTGCAACATTCAGATCCGGATGCAGCGATATTCTCCTCTACCTCACGGCTGACACCATGCGAACGTATAACGAGCACGCTGCCGCTTGGCACTTTATTTTCATCATCAACGATAACAACACCGCGTCGTGACAACATCTCGACCATCTGCGGATTATGTATGATAGGTCCCAGCGTTGCTACCTTTTTGCCGCTGTCCAACAACTGCTCAACAAGCTTTACTGCTCTGTCAACGCCAAAGCAAAATCCGGCAGATTTTGCGACCGTTATTTTGCGCATTTTTGCTGACCTGCTTCCCAAAGCTCTGTAATGCTTCCCATAATTACATTGGAAGCGTTCCGCAAACCATTTCTTCTGTCTTCCTTGGTAAAGGCGACTTTATCATACGGTATCGGCTCGCCGATTATAAGACGCACTCTTTTAAACGGTCGCACCTTTCCTTTGCATACAACTGCTGCAGGAACTATGTCAACATGTGATTCATTTGCAATATACGCAGCACCGGACTTTGCCCTCATCGGTCTGCCATCCTTTGAACGTGTGCCTTCGGGGAAAATACCAAGAACATGACCTTTTTTAATAACATCCAACGACTCGGATATCGCACTTGTATCTCCTTTGCCACGTCTGACCGGAAAAGCATCAGCCCAAGTGATAAGATTTTTAAAAATCGGTATCTTAAAAAGTTCTTCCTTTGCCATAAAATGAACCCGCGGACGGCGTATAGTTATAAGCCACAACACTGGATCGAGCAGAGATATGTGATTAGAACAAAAAACCACCGATCTGTCCTTTGGCAGATTTTCTTTTCCTTCGATCGAATACCAGAACAGTATTCTGTAGATCGGATACAGTATAATTCTTAAAACAGTAAGAAAAATATTCAAATGCTTGACCCCACTTATTTTATTTCAGGAACCTTTGCTTTTATAACATCAATAACAGCCTGAACATTTTGCTCAATAGACTGACCTGTTGAATCAACAAGAACACTGTCTTCCGCAGGCTTCATAGGCGCAATTTCCCTATGAGAATCATTATAATCCCTTTTTTGTATATCTGTCAATACATCTTCGTAATTTACCTGCTCACCTTTTTCTATAAGCTCCTTATAGCGGCGATTGGCACGCTCTTCACAGCTTGCTGTAAGGAATATTTTTACTTCAGCATTCGGCAAAACTACTGTGCCGATGTCCCTGCCATCCATAATGCAATTGTACTTTTTAGCAAAATCCCGCTGAAGTCCAAGCAAAAACTCGCGTACTTCCGGTACTGCAGATACCTTTGATGCGGCAATAGATACCTCGGGAGTTCTAATAGATGCGTTTACATCCTCACCGTTAAGGATAACATGCTGCTCATTATCAACAAATTCAATCTCGACATTGATTGATGAAAGGCACGAAACAATATCCTCTTTTATTTCAAGGCTTTTGCCCTGCTTAATCACATAGTATCCTATTGAACGGTACAAAGCACCGGTATCTACATAAATAAAACCAAGTCGCTTTGCTGCTGTTTTTGCTATTGTGCTTTTACCTGCACCTGCAGGTCCGTCAATTGCTACTGCTATCATCTTATTACTCCTTATAAAATTATCAAATAGAATTTGCGGCAGTATATGCCGTTGAAAATGCGATCTGCAAATTAAAACCGCCGGTATATGCGTCTACATCAAGTATTTCTCCGGCAAAGTAAAGATTACCGCACAGTTTTGAGTGCATGGTTTTAGGATCGACCTCTTTAACGCTGATGCCACCGGAGGTGATTATTGCTTCGTCTATTGGACGGAAATCAGTTACAGTAAGCTGAAGGTCTTTTAAAAGTCCGCAAAGTTTTGCTCTTTGCTCCCGGCTTATCTGATTTACCTTTGTTGACGGTGCAATAGCTGAAAGCCGTACGATCACCGGTACCATCTTTTTTGGAAGAAGCCCGCATAACGCATTGATGAAATCCTTATTTGCGTTTTCTTTAAAATCCCGAAGCAATCGAGCGTCCAACTTTTTCTCATCAAGTGCCGGCTTTAAGTCGATATGAATCTTATATCTGCCATTATTCATATTACGCATATGTGCACTCGCACTCAATATCATCGGTCCGCTAACACCGAAATGCGTAAAAAGCATTTCACCGAAATCAGTATAGATGACTTTATCGGTAACTGTGTCCACTACTTTAATTGCAGTATTTCTGAGACTGACACCCATTAGCTCCGACACAAAGCCCTCACGGATACAAAGCGGAACGAGTGACGGGATAAGTTCTGTTACAGTATGTCCGCATTTCTGCGCTAATATGTATCCGTCACCGCTTGAGCCGGTTTTAGGATATGATCTGCCGCCGGTTGCAAGAACGAAATTATCAGCAGATATATCAGTTCCGTTATCAAGTACTACCGAAACGATCTTATTATCATCACAAATAAAATCAACTGCTCTTCCGTTGATGATCTTAACACCGTTACTGATGCAAAAACGATGCAACGCATCAACAACATCGACTGCACGGTCTGATACAGGAAATACTCTGTCTCCTCTCTCGACTTTGGTGGCAATACCCAGGTCTTCAAAAAAAGCAACTGTATCGTATGCAGAAAAATTTGAAAAGGCGCTGTATAAAAAGCGCTGATTTGAAGTTACGGCTGAAATAAGTCCGTTAATATCAGTAAAATTAGTAATATTACATCTGCCCTTGCCGGTAATAAGCAGTTTACGACCGGGTTTGGCATTTCTCTCAATAAGCAGTACGCTTTTACCGTTACGTGCAGCGATTCCCGCACAAAGCAAGCCGCTGGCGCCCGCACCGATGACCGCAACATCTGCCATATGTCCTACCTCTTTATTTGAAAAATCTCTTTAGCTTTTTACGATATTTATTAATATACATCACAATTATTGATGTAAGTGCAAGATCGTATGCAACAAACATAACCTCTGCCGATGCAAAGAACACAAGAAGTCCCCACCTGCCGAACTCGCCGAAACTGTCGGAATCAATGCCCAGAACGAAGGTAACAAACAGATACATCAAGCCAAAGCAGACGGTGAACAATGCTATCTTTACCGCATAGCAAAGACATTTTGTGTTTATTCTTTCAATATATGCCTTGATTATCGGATAAAAGCCGAAAAACATAATATATGAAAATACATGCTCAAGCTCGTTACTGCAAAGGATCAGGCTCAAAGCCGATACACAAGCATACACTAGCCATGCATATTTTTTACCAATATCAAGTACTATGATGACCGTCAAAGCACCTGCAATCGCAGGTATGCCATAGGTCAAAAACGGCACGAAGTTTGCAATTATCATAAGCACCAATGAAAGAGCCGTTATGATACCGCAAATTGAAATCACAGAAGTTTTTTTCATAAAAAGATCCTTAACAGCAACGGATAAGGTCGCCGCCCATACATTCGCAGCAGCAATCAGCACATATCAGTCCCTGACATACATCGCATCCGCTGCAACCGCCACTGTTATAAGTGGTTGTGTTGTAACCGCCAGTACTGTTGAACGAGCCGTTACGTTGACGCGCCATACGGTTCAGGGCATCACGGTATTCCATATTCGAAGGATCCATTCTGCATGCAGTGGAATATGAGGTGTATGCATCATCGTACCAGCCTCTGCGATAAAGAACAGCACCATTTAAGAAGTACCACTCGGCGTTGCGCTTATTGGCGGAAATCCCATCAAGCAACTCTTGAGCTTCTTCAAGTCTGCCCTGATTGATAAGGTTTCTTATATCGGCAAATTCACCGTAAGTGTAATAGTTTCCGTTTTTATCCCCCGATTTACGCTTCCTTTTTGAAATAACGGTATCATATGCTTCGTTTATTTCCTTCATCTTCTCCTCTGCAAGGTCAGCAAGCGGAGAATTTGCATAATTATCGGGATGATACTTTTTTGCAAGTTCTTTATATGCCGTTTTTATTTCTTCATCGGTAGCATTTCTGCTTACTCCCAATACTTCATACGGATCTTTCATGCCGTTTCAACTTTTCCTTTCGTTTATTATCAGTTATCATTTTAATTCGCTCGGGCATACCGAGATAAAGAATGTTAGCAATTATACCTTTGTATCGTTTTGGTGATATAAGTTCATAATCCGCGGCGGCCTCTACATTGCAGGTGTTAAGCAACGAAACCGCTTTTTCTACGGCAGTTGTTTTGTCGTATTCTTTGAATGGGTTATAGTTTCGCTTCTTTAGATCGTCATCATAATCATCAAGTGCATCAACAACATATACCCATTTGCCTATGCAATAGCCCATATGTGAAAGCACCCGTTCAGTATCTCCCGAAAGCCCATAAGAAAAGATATATTGCAGAAGCTTTGCAGACGGATCAGCAACATGGTCGATACTTAGTTCATTATTTTCTTCAAGTCGGGACTGTTCCGACATCATATCAGCTGCAAAAACATCAATATCACTATACTTTTTGACCGCTTTTTTGCGATAGCGTGAAAAGAATATCATCATAAATGCGGCTACAATCTTCGCAAAAAAGCCCTTATCCCGAAGGTCATCCTTAATTTTGTAATAAAACAAAATTACTGCACAAGCAGCTGCAAGCGACATACTCTCGCTGCTTTTCTTCAGACGCATACACTTTTTCATTGGATTAAACGGGCAGCGCATTTTTGCATATCCGCAGCATTCATCTTCAATTGCCAGACGCATTACAGCAAAGAAAGTGAAATCATATGACAAGATCATCTTTGCCGCAATACCGTAATCCTTACCAAGCTGACGGCAAAGAGAGCAGTACACGGCACGGTAAGTATCATATTCAGCTACTTTAAGCTCAGGCTTGCAGAATGTAACATAACCGAACAAAACAGTTACCCCATTATCAATAATATCTTTCCGAATATTATAGCATATACTGATAGTTAAAAGGTTTAACAAGTTGTAAACAATCAGCATTCAAGATATTTTTTAAGATATATACCCGTATGTGAGCCTTCACATTTCATAATC
>JAXJVX010000162.1:0-2132 GCA_036308305.1 Acutalibacteraceae bacterium
CGCACGTTAAATGAAAAAGCAATGGCGATTGTTCAGGACTATGCGATGTACGGGCATTTCTTGGATATTAAGCAAGCGTATGTGATAGGTATGCTAAAAGCATTGCAAGACTACGATCCGGAACGAAGCGTTCCGTTTATCGTTTACAAAGAATATGCCGCAATGCGTGAGGTTCACGAATATATCCGTTCAATGCGAACCGGTTTTACGATTCAAAGTTACGATGAGTATTTGCGACTGCGCAAGGCAATGCGTTTATACCGTGAGTTTGGCAACAAAAGCGACGATGCTACTTTGGAGAAAATAGCGGAGGCCATTGGCACAAGCAAGGAAGATGCAGCCGAAATTATCCGCTGTGGTTTGCAAAATATGCAGTTCGTGGACTTCTATCGGCAGTATGCCGATGAGGATAGCGTAGAAAGCCGAGAAGAAGTTGCACACGATAGTTCTTCCGAGCCGGACACGATATTCTTTAATTTAGAACGCACCGAAGCAGTTATGACGGCATTTGAAAATCTTAACTACCGTGAACGAGCGATGGTGTCTGCACATCTTGGTTTTTGTATGGAGTGTTATGCTACCCATTATTACGACAAAGACGATTTGGATGAGGATGGCAGACCGATACGAAAACCAATCCCCGAAGAAGCGTTTATCGACATAGCCATAGATCACGGCTTGGCATCGCCCGATACCGCCGATAAAACATACCGCAAAGCACTCGGTAAAATGAAAAAGGAACTTAAAAAGAAAGATATACTTATGTAAAGGAGTTGAACAGGTAGTTTGAAAATAAAGAAATTGAGAAAAATTTTAATAATAGTCTTAGTATGCGTATTGGCTATTTCTATTTTTAATATCGTAAAAATTACCCATGATTATAAAACAGCTGATACCGTCAACAAATCACTTCAAGAGCAGTTTATAAAGCCCAACAATATAGAACCTTCTATTGATCCTATCCCTGAAGAAAAAATCACTATACCAATCAGCGTGGACTTTGAAGCACTAAAAAAGGCGAATGACGATATTGTGGGATGGATATATTGTCCTGACACACCAATCAATTATCCGGTGGTTAAAAGTAAAGATAATACTCAATACCTTAAAGCAGATCTTAACGGTAAATATTTAGTCAGCGGAACAATTTTTGCAGATTACCGAAATAAAGATATTGGCATCGATTCAAACTATATTATTTACGGACACAATATGAAAAACGCTACAATGTTTGGCACATTAGCAAAATACAAAGAACAAGCAAATTATGATGCGCATCCCATAGCATATTTCCTAACCCCAAATGGCAACTTTATTATCGAATTATTTGCAGGCGCAGTCGTAAATAGAGATTCAGAAATTTATCATCCATCGCCTAAAACCGATGTTATAGCAGATATTATTTCAAAATCAACATTTGATACCTCTGTTACTATTAACGATGATGATAAAATCATTACACTTTCAACCTGTTCGTATGAATTTAATAACGCCAGATATGTGTTACTCGGAAAATTGAATAAGATATAGCAAAACCTCTCCAACAGCTTTGTGAACTATTGGAGAGGTTATTTGTTTTTTGCTTTGCTCTACAGCTTGTAAGATTTGCTCATATGCAAGCGCATTATTTCGTTCAATCGATTTTTGTTGTGCCTTTGCACACTTAGCACAAACTTGACCGCACCCGATCTCGTAATTTTCTCGCCAATCAATCGGCATTGAAACGGGTATGCAAGTCAACGCTCCACATATTATACAGTGTTCAAATTCTTCTGTATTAGGAGTGTTATTCACTCTTTCGGCCACCTTTTTAAAACGCTTACGTGGTATGCCTCCGAAAAATCGGGAGATTTTGATAAACATTTTAGACTTCATGTATTCGCTCGCCTCGGTGTTTGTTGCGCCTGTTGTTTCTTCGGCAGGCTGGGTTTCTTCGGTTGATGTAGTTTCCGTAGTCCCTGCGGGTTCGGTATTTTCTGTAGAAACAGAGGTTTCGGGCGTCGATGTCGTTTCTGTTGTTTCCGTAGACTCACTCGGAACAGTAGTTTCCGGGGGCATTGTTGTTTCCGGCGTTGTGGTGGTCTGCTCGGTGTTATCGGCAGGAACCTCATAATCCACAGGCGGAATCTTTA
>JAXJVX010000163.1:0-2703 GCA_036308305.1 Acutalibacteraceae bacterium
ATATGAGCCCTGAACTTATGAAACAGGCTGTTGAAATCACAAATGGCAGAGCGTTGCTTGAAGCAAGCGGCGGAATCACCGACGAAACTCTGCGTGAGATTGCGGAAACAGGCGTTGACATCATTTCAATGGGAGCACTCACTCATTCAGTTAAAGCATTTGATATTTCATTAAAAATCGCTGATTGATATAATTAAAATTACGAGCGATTTTGACAATTCAATAAAATAAACAGGGGAGCCGTTACGGCTGAGAAAAGGCATTTGCCTTGACCCTTATCACCTGCTGCGGATAATGCCGACGAAGGGAGTTTGAACGCAAAAATTGCACCCTTGTCGCATCAAGGGTGCTTTTGTTTTTGAAATTACATTATATTAAATATGAAAATGAGGTATGATATTATGAACAAAAAAGTTATGATGCTGTGCGAAAGTGCAGTTATGATTGCTCTTGCGACTGTACTCAGTCTTGTGAAAATCGAATGGCCGTTCGGCGGAAGTATTACGATTTGCAGTATGCTTCCGATTCTGCTCATCGCCTACCGCTACAACGTTGCATGGGGTTGCTTTACGGGAGTTGTTTACGGACTTATTCAGCTTCTTTTCGGTATGTCAAATTTCGCTTATGCTACATCGGGTCTTGCGGTTGCTATGATCGCACTGTTTGACTATCTTGTTGCATACGGCGCAATCGGCATTGGCGGTATGTTCAGAAAGATGAATAATCAGGCTGTAGGACTTGGACTCGGTGCAGTCCTTGCAGGATTTTTAAGATTTGTATGCCATTTCATCAGCGGTGTCACTGTATGGAGTGGTTTTGCCGAGGATATGCCTGCGTGGCTGTATTCGCTTACATACAACGGCGCATATATGCTCCCCGAAACAATTATTCTTGTTGCAGGTGCAGTAATCGTCGGTCTTGTGGTGGATTTCAGAAGCCCAACATTAAAGGCTGTAAAAAGAAAATAAATCCCTAACAAATATTGAAACACAAAATCACGACAGATTTACGCAAAATTCGTAAGTTTGTCGTGGTTTTTTATTTATTTTTCTAAAATCATTGACATAGATTATCTGTAATGTTATACTTTAATTAGTACAATGCTACAGAACAGAGGTGAACTATATGGGCGATATTTTTATAAATTTAAACGAAGGAGAATCATTATGAAAAAAGAAATGAGATTATACAATTTAATTTTTCCGACATTTATGTTATTTGCATTTCATCCTATTCTCCTCTCAATCAGCCTCGCAGGAAATTTTATCATTGACTCACTTATTTTAATTATAATAAGCCTGATAATATTCAAAAATCTTGATTTGACCCTTTATAAAAGAGCAATACTTAAAGTATGGATTTGCGGATTTATTGCTGACTTTCTCGGAGCAATAACATTGACCGCAGTAAGCTTTGCTGTTGATGCCGAATATAAAATTGGAAACGACCTCTACAGCAAAATTATTACCGGCATTTATTGTGCCGTTAACCACTCCCCTTTTGACAGCATATGGGGTGTTGTCTATGTGTGCTGCGGAATAGCATTTTCCGCAATTCTACTGTTCATTTTTAATTATTATTTTTGTTTGTATAATACATCACTCAGCAAAAAGCAACGTCTTTTTTCGGCTCTTACAATAGCTATTTTCACCGCACCGTATACATTTCTACTGCCCAAAGATTTGTTTTATTAATCAAATTTTAAAAGCCCGATTAAAATTATTACGCCCCCTTAAACACGGCACACCTCGTACTGCATAACTGCATACGAGGTGTGCCGGATTTTTATTTTATACTAAATAATTTCAGAACTTGCATTTAACTAAATTCGCAGAGTTTTGCTCATTACAAAGTTTATAATACGTTAATTTAAAAATAAAACTCCTTTAAATCGTCAAGTCTTAAAAGCATTGGCGAAAATCCGCAGGATGCGCCTGTATCAATATCAATCCATGTATCGGTTACGACTGCTTTACCTTTGTATTCTTCTCCGTAATAAATCGTTGGGGTATGTCCAAATACAGTTATTACATCATCGAAATATCTGTCATCAATTTTCGGTCTGTTCCATAAAAAGTCCTCGTTGGAATACTTTGAAATACTTTTATTTTTATCGAAGTTTTTTAAGCCGCTGTGCGTAAGCAAGAAATCTTTTCCGTTTACACTGACGGTTTCGTATAGTGGTGCTTCGTGCAGATACTCAAGAATGTATTTTATCTCATTAGGTTCAAGTGAATGTAAAGCGTTTATTGTCGGTCTTGCACCGTTTTGCTCCCATAATAAGTATATGTCCAATTTATTGCCTGTGATTTTGCTGATCGACTCTTCGGTAATTTCATCAAACAGGAACTCGCAAGCAAGCATCATTGCCTCATGATTGCCCAAAATCAACTCCATATTTGGCTTAGTCATCAGCCACTTTAAAATTTCAATTCCGTCCTTTCCCCTGTCAATTACATCACCCAATACAAAGCAAAAATCGTCGTCTGAAAATCCTACTTTGCTGAACATTTCTTTGATTTTTTCAAGAGAATAACCGTGTAAATCCGAAGTTACATAAATCATTTTAATTCCAAAAGCTCTTGCAACATTAATAATTCGTCTATTACAATAAATTTGTTCTGGATTGGTACTTGGTGCGATTTCAATATAAAAATCATCACCAAACACATCTACACAGAAATCTAAATAACTGTTAAGTTG
>JAXJVX010000164.1:0-9729 GCA_036308305.1 Acutalibacteraceae bacterium
ATGCGATGATGTCCTGGTTTTCTACCGGAGCCATAACCACCTTTTGTTTCTCATTAAGACGGCGGATGGCATCTATTGTATCACGAAGTCGAGCCGCTTTTTCAAACTCAAGATTTTCGGCGGCTGTTTCCATCTCAACGGTAAGCTCTTTTACTGTATCGGCAGAGCCTTTTTTCAAAAAATCAACAGCGCCCTTTACGCTTTCAAGATATTCTTCACGGCTGACCTTACCGGTACATACGCCACGGCACAAACCGATATGAGCGTTTAAGCATGGTCTTGCCTGCTTCATATTATCGTTGAAGACTCTGCCGCAAATCGGCAGACGGTAGATCTTTTTAGCCTCCTCAACTGCTTTTCTTACAGTATAAAACGAATTGTACGGCCCGATATTCTCTCCGCCCGAAATCAACTGCTTTTCTGCAGTTATCCTCGGCCAAGGCTCGTCTGAAATATGGATATAATGATAACCCTTATCATCTTTTAACAGTATATTGTATTTAGGACTATGTTGCTTTATTAAGGAACATTCGAGTATAAGCGCTTCAAATTCGCTGTCGCATATTATATAGTCAAAATCCTCAACATTCTCAACCATTCGACGCACCTTTTCAGCGTGCGAATTACCGCTGCGAAAATATTGCACTACTCTGTTTTTCAGCGCTTTTGCCTTTCCTATGTATATTATTTTGCCTTCTTTATTACGCATGATATAGACCCCCGGCAATAGCGGAAGTGCATTTGCTTTATCACGCAGTCTTTTAAGGCGTTCCATACTGTTTCTCCTAAATATTTTCTATCAATTCAACCAATTCATCATATGAATAAAATATATTCAAAGCTTCAAGCATAGCATTTTGCGACATACGGGAAGGTAATTCAAGTTTTTTCAGCACCGCTTCTCTTTTTTGCTTTGAACCGTCGGTACCGTTAAGCCCAAGCTCATAAAGATCTGCTTTTGTTATCTTTTTTGTCGGCTCGTTCGTTATATCTGCACCAATTCCGGCCTTCTTTAAAGCAGACAGAATTACCTCACCGTCTATTCCCTCAACACCGAGCTTACCCTCTTTTGAAGGCTTGTCCTTTCTCTTCTCCTTACCGAAAACGTCGGGAATATACACATTTTTTATGTTACCGTCCTTGATACATCCGGTAATATGCGAACGGATAAGAAAGCCTGCTGAATCGGAATCGGTAAGAATTATTATTCCCCTGGATCTTGCAAGTTTTCGGATATAGTTCATTTTCTCACGATTCTTGAAAATTCCAAATCCGTCGGTAACGATTATGGGCGCATCTATAACCGATTCAAGGCGTATCTTATCGTATTTACCCTCAACAATAACAGCTTCTTTTAACTTAATCATAGCGTTTTATTTGTCCAAAGTGTGCTGGTAAGTGATATAACAGTGCGTTCAAGCAAAAAGTGCTTATCTGACGATGAGGTTTTGATAGCCTCGTCTGCATCTGCAAGTATATCAAGACAATGACGCATTGCCTCATTTGAAATATGCTTTGCCGCTCTTTCATTATTTTCGACTACAAAAACTCTGCGCTCACCAAAGCCCAATTCCTTTGCTATTTCTTTTGCATTAAGTCCTGCAGCAAAGCCTATTTTGACCTTGTAAAGATCAAGAATGCAGCTACTGATAACACCGAATATCTCCGTATATTCCATTCTACTGTCAATAAGCTCATTGAGTATCTTAAGTGCATTCGAAGTGTTGGTATTCATTATTGCATTTGAAAGCGCATATTTATTGTTTTCGGGAGTTCTGTGACAAACGGTATCAATATCCTCTTTGGTAATAAAACCGCTTGTAACATAAGCGCAAAGCTTGTCTGCCTCGCAACGAATAGTCATCAAGTCTCCGCCTGTGAAATCAGCCAGATATTTTGCGGTGTAGCTATCTATACTTACGCTTTTACGTTTACAATACGCAGTTATATATTTTTTAAGCTCGGCAGGAGATTTTTTTGTAAATGCCAATATCTCACCGTATTTTTCGATAAGCTTTATAAAGCTGTTCCACTTTGCAGGCGGCTTGTTTACATCAAAATTGGCAGTCTGCTGCATAAAGACAAGAACAGTAGTTTCAGGAATATCCGAGAATATATTTTTCAACGCTTCTGCATCTGACTCCTTTCGTTCTGATGCATCATAGTCAACTACAAGCACACAGCGTGTATCTGCCATCACCGGCATTTGATATACTTCATCCTGAAGCTGCTGCATAGTGAGCGTTTTTCCGTCACACTTAATGAAATTAAAATCAGGAATAACTTGACCTGCCGTATCGCAGATACGCTTGCAATATACCTGCTTTAAGTAGCTTTCATCGCCACATATAAGATAAACCTTTGAAAACTGTTTCTGCTTTATCTTTTCATTAAGCTCGGCTTCATTTACCGGTTGCATTCTTTCACCCTCCTAATATATATACTTTTTCATTATGTATCTTAACAGTGATATCCCCGCTTTCGGCAGTAGAGTATATGTTATACGAATTATAATCATGTTCAGGTTCATCGTTGGTACAAACGATTACCGCATCGGCAGATATTCTTTCGACATGCTCCGGCGGCTCGTTTGCAACTATCAGCGCATCAACATTTAAAGTGTCGGTCGGTAGCTTAGTAATATCTATATATTTATCAACAAACAATACCTTACAGTTCTGCGCAGTAAGCATTATAGCAGATGATCTTTCCTGTACGAAAAGTAGTAACTCTGCTTTTCGGCAAGTCAATTTATCTCCATAAGAAAAAGCGGTTGCATAATACTCCTCTGCGTTATAGTGGGCAGTATATACTTCTTTGATATTATAATCAAGAATTGCACTTTTTGCATATTTTGAATGTATTGAATAATCAGACGGTATAATTATAGTTTCTACATCGGTATATTCATTTTTAATGCAATACTCTGCGCTGTTTCCGCCTGCACCGATAAGAGTATCCTCAACAAGACAAGCAAGTCCGTTACCGGATGGCAGTATCAAGATGTCAGTATCGTTCCTTGTAAGGTACGACAGCGTTGATGAAATAATCATTGATGTTATAACAAGAGTTGAAAACACCGAGATATATGCGTATCTTTTACGCACGCCCTTATACCTGTGTAAAATAAGAAACACTATCACACATGCGACTGCAATAATTATTGAAACAGTTGCCGCTATTCCTTCAACATCGGCAAGTATTGCATAGTCAGACAGAAATTCCACTATGTCAGCAAATACAGACGCTGATATTTCCGCTATTTTTGCCGCAGGTCCGAAGCCGAAAAACAGCACCGTTATTAATCCTGCACACACGCACACTGATACAAACGGTGTTACCAGCAGGTTTGCTATAGGTGATATGACTGATACACTTTTGATATATACAAGTATTACGGGCAATGTGAACAACACGGCGCTGACCGTTTGAAATAACGATGATAGTATAAATACTGCTACACGGTCAACTATCTTTAAAGGTGTTTTTATCTTTCGGCTGATATATTCGCAAAACTGCATAGATACGGTAACCATTGCAAGTGTTGCACTCATTGAAAGTAAAAGTGCACAGTTCACAGCAGAATAAGGGTTTATCATCACAAATATAAACGCTGATATGCCAAGTGAATTTATGGGGTCAGCCTTTCTCCCGATAATTATGCCAAACTGTGATATCACGATCATCACAGTTGCACGAACTATTGACGGCAAAAATCCAACCGTAAGCATATAGAGCATACAAAATACAATTACTATACCTGCGCCTATTCTTTTATTCACGCCGAATACTGACAGTATCATCATAACGAATCCGGCGATTATTGCAAGATGCATTCCCGAAGTCGCAGTAGTATGCGATAGACCGCACAGTTTAATATCATTATACAGCGAATTATCTATATTTGATTTATCTGAAAACAGAAATGCATTTACTACCGATGCCTGCTCTTTTGGCATCGCAGAATTTATAACACCTTTACTGTAATTACGGATATTGCAAAACAGATAGTCAGCGGAACTATCGGTATGAATAATGCTGATTGATCCGCTGTCAAACATAGCTGCCGAAAGATATATTCCGTCAGCATAATCAAATCCCTGAGAAGCATAATCGCTCTCAAGTTCTGCAATGCCTTGAATGATATCTCCGACTTCTGCTTCAAGTATATCATTAGTATATACTATCAGCTTTAGTTTTTCAAGTGCGCTATTCTCGATTTGAACAGTTTCCACAGTATATGAATATCCACTCTGCGTTTTAGTGGGATAGTCAACAATAGTTGCACAGATATAGCGTTCTTGTCCGTCAAGAGACTTTATCTTTTCAACGTCATTTATCTTGTATGCGGTATAAGTGCAGCAAATGGTAACGCATAATGCTACGCATATAATTGATTTGTATTTTCTTGTTGACCTGAATATCAGAAGAAGTAAAAACGCAATAAATGCTACAGCAGCGATCATCATCGCAAATTTTACACCGACAACAATGCTTATCATTGCCGCAAAAAGAAAAGAAAGCCCAACAACAGACATTGCTCTGTTCATGGGCTTTCATCCTTCCGTTATTTGATTTTATTCCGCTTTTTTGCGTCTTGATTGAGTTCTTTTACTTTCCAGCACAGGTGCTGTGCTGCCTATTGAAAGACGGTCGGGATTTTTGTCTATAAGCGGTTTTGCACCGTTTGTTACACATTCCTTTGTAACGATCACCCGTTCTGCCATTTCATCACTCGGCACGCTGAACATTGCATCCTGCAATATCTTTTCGATGATAGAGCGTAAACCTCTTGCGCCGGTTTTGCGCTTTATAGTTTCTTCAGCGATAGCGGTCAGCGCATCATCCTCGAAAACAAGTTCAACTCCATCCATACGGAATAATTCTTTATACTGCTTTACTATTGCATTTTTCGGCTCAGTTATGATCTTGACCATATCTTCAGCCGAAAGATTTTTAAGAGAGGTTATTACCGGAAGTCTGCCGACAAGTTCGGGTATAAGACCGTATTTCACAAGATCGGTATTATTGATCTTTGAAAGCAGATCGTCGGTATAATTATCACCTTTTTCGGCAAGAGTTGCGCCAAAACCAAGAGTTTTATTTGATCCAACACGCTTTTCGATTATCTTATCAATACCGTCAAACGCACCAGCGCAGATAAAGAGGATATCTGATGTGTTTATCTGAATAAACTCCTGCTGCGGATGCTTTCTTCCACCGGTAGGAGGTACATTTGAAACAGTACCCTCTACGATCTTCAAAAGAGCCTGCTGAACTCCCTCACCGCTGACATCACGCGTGATAGAAGTATTCTCGCTCTTTCTTGCGATCTTATCTATCTCGTCAATATAAATGATGCCTCGCTGTGCCCGTTCAACATCAAAATCAGCATTCTGAATCAATCGTAAAAGAATGTTCTCAACATCCTCACCTACATAACCCGCTTCAGTAAGCGTAGTAGCATCGGTAATTGCAAAGGGGACATCAAGCGCCTTTGCAAGTGTCTGCGCAAGTAGTGTTTTACCTACGCCGGTAGGGCCAACAAGCAGGATATTACTCTTCTGTATATCAACATTTCTATCCTGCTCGGATTTGTGCACAATGCGTTTATAGTGATTATAAACCGCAACAGAAAGCGCACGCTTTGCATCCTCCTGACCGATAACATACTCATCAAGGATAGCTTTAAGCTCGGTGGGTTTTTTAATATCAAGCGGCTCAAGCTCTTCTGCGTGCTCGGCAACGACCGTATTATCCATCTCGCCCATTATCTGACCACAAAGTCTTACACATTCATCACAGATGAACACACCTTTAGGTCCTTTTACAAGCTGATTTATCTGATTTTCGTTTCTGCCGCAAAATGAACAGCAAACAGTATTATCATTATGATTATCGGGCATTTAACTACCTCTTATATATAATTTTATCTTTTGGACATTACCTTGTCGATAAGGCCATATGCAGCAGCCTCATCAGCTGACATAAAGTTATCACGCTCAGTGTCACGCTGAATTATCTCAAGCGGTTGACCGCTGTTTTCGCTAAGGATCTTATTGAGCTTTTCTCTTGTTTTTTCAATGTGGTTTGCAGCAATGAGGATATCAGTTGCCTGACCCTTTGCCTGACCGAGAGGCTGATGGATCATGATCTCAGCGTTGGGAAGTGCATAACGCTTACCCTTTGCACCACTTGAAAGCAAGAACGCACCCATTGATGCAGCCATACCCATACAAATGGTAGATACATCACACTTGATATACTGCATTGTATCATAGATAGCCAGACCAGCGGAAACAGAGCCGCCGGGGCTGTTGATATAAAGGCTTATATCCTTATTCGGATCTTGACCCTCAAGAAACAACATCTGTGCAATAACGATGCTAGCGGTAGTATCGTTTACCTCATCCGACAAAACTATAATTCTGTCATTCAACAAGCGTGAGAATATATCGTAAGAACGCTCACCTCTGCTTGTCTGCTCAACAACATAAGGCACTAAACTCATAACTAAACCGATCCTTTCTTAAATTATAGTAAATATAAACTATTAATTATTCAGCAACTGCAAATGTTACCTTTGCATTTTCCTTAACAAAGTCAGAAGCCTTCTTTACACGAAGATCCTTAACAAGCTCCTTCTCAGGAAGTGCTGCCTTTACCTTATCAAGATCCATCTTGTACATATCAGCATACTCTTTATACTGTTCCTCGATCTCCTCTGCTGTGGGATCAAGCTTTTCAAGATCTGCAACCTTTTCAAGTGCAAGGCGGATCTTGACCTGCTTTTCAGACTGCTCTTTGTACATATCACGGATGCCCTGAATATCTCCACCCATATATTTTACATACTGCTGGAGGTTAAGCCCCTGCATCTGGAGTGAATAGTCAAACTCACGAAGATTATCATCAATTCTTGACTCGATCATAGCAGCAGGGATCTCTGCTGTCATATTCTCAACGAGTTTATCAAGGATCTGTGATTCAACTGCAGTTTCAGCTTCCTTTTCCTTGCGCTCTGCAGCCTTCTTATTAAGATCTGCTTTAAGCTCATCAACTGTATCAAACTCGCTGATATCCTTAACAAATTCATCATCAACCTCAGGAAGCTCACGAACTTTTATCTCATGAAGCTTGCACTTGAATACAGCTTCCTTACCCTTAAGTTCCTCTGCATGATAATCCTCAGGGAATGTAACATTTACATCGAACTCATCATCAGTATTGTGACCAACGATCTGCTCCTCAAAGCCGGGGATGAACTGACCTGAACCAAGCTTGAGCGAATAGCTTTCAGCCTTACCGCCTTCGAAAGCCTCACCGTCAACATAACCGTCAAAATCAAATACAACTATATCGTCCATAGCTGCTGCTCTGTCTTCAACAGTAACCATTCTTGATGCACGCTCTCTCATGCGCTCGATATCAGCAGTAATATCTGCTTCTGTTACTTCAACAGAAGGCTTTTCAGCCTCAAGACCCTTGTATGATGAAAGCTCTACCTCAGGCTTAACTGTTACCTTAACTGTAAATGTGAAGCCTTCTTCCTTGCTTACTGATTTGAGTTCAGACTCAATATCATTAAAATCAACGATCTCAATACCTGCTTCTTCAGCGGCCGCATCTACTGAAGGTGCAAACAAATCATTGATAGCATCCTCATAGAAGAAATTTTCACCGTACATCTTTTCGATGATACCGCGTGTAGCCTTACCCTTACGGAAGCCCGGAACAGAAATTTTCTTTGCATTCTTTTTGTAAGCAGCATTACAAGCGGCTTCAAAGGTTTCAGCATCTACTGAAATTTCCATCTCGTATCTGTTAGTATCGACCTTGTTTGATGATTTTAAACTCATAATTTACATCCTTTCATCACGGACTCGCCGGTCCGTACACATTAATTGCGTTATTTTTAATCGCTCAACATACATTATATCATATTGAGTTTAGTTTTTCCACATATTTTTTAAAAATTTTCAAATTATTTTTACAGGAGTAAAATCCACCATATCTGCGCTGACACAACGAAAGTGAATTCCGTCATACACGCCGTTGAAGGCTTTGAAATAGGAGCCACGGTGAATATGTCCGTAATAAACCTGTTTTACGCCGTATTCCCTGATAACATCCAATATCTCATCACAGACCGCACCGTGCACAACGGGAGGATAATGCAAAAACACCGTAGGATCTGCATTGCCAACGCTCCTCGCCGCATCAAGTGAAAGGCGGAGTCTGCCTGCTTCGCGTGCGATGATCTTTTCATCGTGCTCACTTCCCGGCTCTGTGAGCCAACCACGACTACCGGTAATACAAAGCCCCTGCTCATTATAACAGCTGTTATGCAGAAAACTTATAGTATCGAATTTATTATCCGCTAGGTATGCATTCATTTTTGAAATAGATTGCCACCACAGATCATGATTACCCTTTAAAATTATCTTTTTACCAGGCAAGGAATTGATGAATGAAAAATCCTCAAATGTATCGCACAAATGCATTGCCCACGAAATATCTCCGGGCATAACTACTACATCTTCATCACTTACGATAGCACGCCAATTCCTTTCAATTCGCTCTACATAGTTCTGCCACCCTGCAAATACCTCCATGGATTTATTTGCTGATAGTGACAGATGTGTGTCCGACATAGCAAAAACCGACATATCGCACCTCCTTTTACTATCATCTAAAAACCAGAAAATCGGCGGCTTCCGCCGCCGATATCAGTTAAGCTTCAGTTATTTAAGAAAATTCTTGATAAAGTCTGCCATCTGCTCCTTATCAACACAGCCTGTGTGAAGCACCTTCTTTTCCTTCAAGCCTGCAAGCGGAGCAGGAATGGGAGTTGAAGTAACACTTGAAAGCTTATCGACAGTTTCAAATTCATCCTGTGGAATATCCGAATCACAAACTGCTTTAAGTACGCTTGCAGAGAACTTATAAGCAGATGCAGTCGAAGCTATAACAGTCGGCGTTTTGTCACCGGTTGCCTCAACATAATCATCATAAACCTTGATAGCAACAGCAGTATGAGTATCACAAAGATATCCGTATTTGTCCATCATCTTTCTGATGGTGGCCGCAGTCATTTCATCATCGCAGCAGCCTCCGTAGAACTCGTTACTAAGCTTGTTTGCAACAGCTTCGTCCACCTCATAAACGCCGTCGCTGTTAAGAGCGCTCATAAGAGCTGATACCTTATTTTCATCTCTGCCATACAATTCAAACAAAAGACGCTCAAGATTGCTCGAAATAAGGATATCCATCGAGGGTGAAGTAGTGGTATAGAACGGACGGTTGCGATCATACTTGCCGGTGTTGATAAAATCAGTAAGTATGTTATTCTTATTTGAAGCACAGATGAACTTACCTACCGGAATTCCCATCTGCTTAGCGTAGTATGCAGCGAGGATATTACCGAAGTTACCTGTGGGAACTACTACATTAAACTTCTCACCATAAGCTATCTTACCGCTCTTTATAAGATCACAGTATGCAGAAACATAATATACGATCTGCGGAACGAGTCTGCCGAAGTTGATGGAGTTTGCAGATGAAAATTCCATTGAATTTGCCGCAAGATACTCTTTCATATCGTTATCAGCAAAAATGCGCTTAACACCTGTCTGTGCATCATCGAAATTGCCTTTGATAGCGCAGACCGCAACATTGCTGCCTTCCTGCGTTGTCATCTGAAGTTTCTGCATGGGGCTTACGCCGTCC
>JAXJVX010000165.1:0-1795 GCA_036308305.1 Acutalibacteraceae bacterium
CTATATTATTCCGCAGGATCGTATGAAGGAAGCAGTAGATGAAATTCAGCGTGAAATGGAAGAACGGGTGCAGTATTTTATTGACCATAATCAGTTTATCGAGGCACAGCGAATTCGTCAGCGAACAGATTATGACACCGAAATGCTGCTAGAGATAGGTATATGTAAGGGCATTGAAAACTATTCAAGAGTACTGTCGGGCAGACCTGCAGGAAGCACTCCGTCAACACTGCTTGACTATTTTCCTGATGATTTTCTGCTACTTGTCGACGAGAGTCATGTTACTCTGCCACAGGTAAGGGGAATGTTCGGAGGTGATAGGGCAAGAAAGAAGAATCTTATTGACTTTGGCTTTAGACTTCCGTCTGCATATGATAATAGGCCATTGAATTTTGATGAGTTCTATGAGCATATCAATCAGGCTGTGTATGTAAGTGCAACTCCGGGACCTTTTGAAAAAGAACACGCAACAGCATTTGCCGAGCAGGTGATTCGTCCTACCGGACTTGTTGACCCGGAGGTGATCGTTAAACCTACCGAAAACCAGATAGAAGACCTTATCGGCGAGATCAATCTGCGTATAGAAAGAAAAGAAAGAGTGCTTGTCACAACGCTTACCAAGAAAATGGCGGAGGATCTTACCGAATTTTTCGAGGGTGTCGGTATCAAGGTGCGTTATATGCATTTTGGTATAGATACTATTGAGCGTATGGAGATAATCCGTGATCTGCGTCTTGGTGAGTTTGATGTACTTGTCGGTATCAACCTTCTGCGTGAGGGTCTTGATCTACCGGAAGTTTCGCTCGTTGCTATTCTTGATGCAGATAAAGAAGGATTTCTGCGTTCCGAAACATCACTTGTGCAAACCATCGGTCGTGCCGCCCGTAATGCTGGTGGACAGGTAATAATGTATGCAGACACGGTAACCGATTCAATGGAGCGTGCCATTGCTGAGACCGAACGAAGAAGAACTATACAGATGACATACAATGAAAAACATGGAATTGTTCCTAAAACCATTGTCAAGGATGTTCGTGAAGTGCTTGAAATAAGCAGTAAGACTAAGGAAAAGAGCGATAAGTCATTAAGCTCGGCAGAACGCAAGCAGCTTATCGACCGTCTTACTAAGGAAATGAAATCTGCTGCAAAAATGCTTGAATTTGAGCACGCTGCTTACCTGCGTGACCGCATTGCCAAACTTCAAAAACAAAGCAAAAAATGAATAACCCTCCTCGTTTTATTTGAGCGGGGAGGTTTTTGCTGCAAATATCTTACAAAATGATAAATCCAAGAATTTATGTGTAAAAAAGTATTTACATTAAAAAATAAATAGGGTATAATTTAATAGTTACAGAACAAATATTCGGAGGAACTATAAAGTGGCTAAAAACAGCATTGTTATAAAAGGTGCAAAGGAAAATAACCTAAAAAATATAGATGTGGAGATACCCAGAGATAAGCTCGTTGTTTTAACGGGTCTTTCCGGTTCGGGAAAATCCTCACTGGCGTTTGATACGCTGTATGCTGAAGGTCAGCGCCGATATGTTGAGTCACTTTCATCCTATGCCCGTATGTTTTTGGGGCAGATGGAAAAACCTGATGTTGACAGTATTGAAGGACTTTCTCCTGCAATATCAATCGATCAGAAAACAACTTCAAAAAACCCTCGTTCTACTGTCGGTACAGTTACGGAGATATATGATTATCTGCGTCTTTTGTATGCAAGAATAGGTACTCCGCATTGTCATATCTGCGGCAGAGAAATAAATCAGCAGACCATCGACCAGATTGTCGA
>JAXJVX010000166.1:0-1376 GCA_036308305.1 Acutalibacteraceae bacterium
CCCAACGGTCTTATCGTTCTTAACGAAAATCTTGAAGTACAGCAAATTAATGAAGCAGCAAGGCAAATTATGAATATCCGTCAGACCTCCGATATTCTTGGAGATCAGGTAATTCGCATTATGGATCCTACTGACTTTATGGAGGTAAGAAACACCGGCAGAGATATCAGAAACAAGATGGTATATCTTCCTGAATATAAAAGATATGTTGAACAGTCGGTTATTTACGATAAAGACTCACATCTTTTAATAGGCATTATGCGTGATGTGACCGATGAACAGACAGAAAGAGAAAAGAAAGAAAGCATCAGCAGACAGACTGTTGAGGTAGCAGATAAAGTCGTAGATAAGCAAATGCGTATTGTTCAGGAAATTGCATCACTTCTCGGCGAAACTGCAGCAGAAACCAAAATTGCTCTTGCAAAGTTAAAGGAGTCGATACAGGATGAATGATTTATGTGCAGATATCGGCTGGAAAAGCATCAACCATTACGGAGAACAACTTTGCGGTGACCATGTAGACATTGTTGAACAAAATGAGAATTCAACCGTAATCGTTCTTGCAGACGGTCTTGGAAGCGGAGTCAAGGCAAGTATCTTATCAACGCTTACCTCAAAAATTATTTCAACTATGATGGCAGAAGGCTTGCCAATTGAAGAATGTGTTGAAACTATTGCCGCAACATTGCCCGTGTGTTCAATCCGTGGCGTTGCATATTCCACATTCACAATTATGCAGATTATAAACAATGAGATTATCGAGATAATCCAGTATGATAATCCGCACGTGATAGTTTTGCGTGATAACAAGAATTTTGATTATCCGAAAACCGAAATGAATATCGGTGGCAAGAAAATATATAAAAGTGAAATCCGTATTCAGGAGAACGATATATTTATTGCTATGAGCGACGGCTGTCCGCACGCAGGTATAGGAACTGCATACAATTTCGGCTGGAAACGTGAAGAGATTATAGATTTTATGGAAACAATGTCGGTATCCGGTCTTACAGCGAAGAATCTGTCCACGCTTTTAGTTGATGAGTGTGATAAGCTCTATGGCTATCAGCCGGGAGATGACGCAACTGCGTGCATTATAAAAATAAGAAAGCGTGAACCGATGAATATTTTGTTCGGTCCGCCGTCAAACAGGGATGATTGTGACCGTATGATGTCTTTGTTCTTCTCACAGGAGGGCAAGCATATCATATGCGGCGGAACAACATCATCTATTGCAGCCAAATATCTCGGTAAGCCGCTTACTGCGAGCCTGAGTTTTGAAAAATCCGATATTCCGCCCATTGCTCATATTGATGGAGTTGACCTTGTTACAGAGGGTGTTATAACGGTAAACCGGGTACTCGAATATGCAAAGG
>JAXJVX010000167.1:0-18687 GCA_036308305.1 Acutalibacteraceae bacterium
CTTACAATAGGCGTTTGTCCTAAATGCTTTTCGCTTTATCATTTTGTGCCGATTGTTTTCGTATGTGCTATAATATGCTTTTCTTTGCTCGGCGTATTCGGTTGGTGGCTGCCAATGCTGCTTTTATGTGCTGCATACGGCATCTTTGATATTGCAAACACCGTTATCAGCGCAGTAAAATGTAAGTTTAATCCGTATTTTCCGCTGTTGCTTGTTATGTTTTTGCTGTTGCACCTGTCATACGGTATCGGCACTCTTGCAGGGCTAGTTCTCCTGCCGTTTAAAATAAAAAAGCTTAAAACAATGAGCAATCGGGGTTAAATATCCGATTGCTCATTTTTAAATTTTTATAAAGAAACTATTATAGGTGAAACACCTGATAAGGTATAACCCGATCATAAGCAAAAACGACCTGAAAAAGGCTACTTCTCATAAGGATAATTAAACCCCGATAGATTCATCGGGGTTTTGTTGCGTCTGCGCAGTACAATTATATAAATTTGTATATCAATTTTTCTCTGTTTTTTATAAACATTATTTTCAACATATATCATCATACTGTTATTTAAAACAGCATAAAACAACACGCTCAATAAACCTGCAACCGCTCCTATAAGTGCATAATCAACATATTGCAATTTTAACACAATGCTCAAAGCGCACCACACCATGAAAGAAAAGACGATTTTAAATCTATTTTCTTTTCTCCATTTTTGCTTGTAAAATGCTATTTTTTCTTTTAGTGTAAACGAACTTTTTTTCCAAAGCTTGCAATAAGTTGTTGTCAGCAACCTTTTTATACTCATTGTCATCAATTTTTTCGCCATAAACTGCCGAAGGCAATAGCACTATGCGAAGCATAATATAACTGCGAAGCAATATAACTGGCCGAAATGGAATAAGGCGAATAAAACTGCGAGACTTCCTTATGAGAAGTCTCGCAAATCAGGTCGTTTTTTGTTTAAAAATTATTCTTCTTCGTCCTCAGGGAGGTTGTCGAGATTGTGCCATACATTCTGCACATCATCATTATCCTCAAGTACCTCAAGCAGCTTCATCATTTTCTGCATATTTTCGTCATCATCAATACTTGAGAAGGTTGCGGGATAATACTCCGCTTCTGCCGAAGCACACTCAAAGCCCTTTGCTTCGAGTGCTTCACGGACTTGGCCGACTGAATTGGGATCAGTAATGATCTCAAAAGCACCGTCATTGGCTGCGAAATCGTCAGCTCCTGCTTCAAGAGCCGCCTCCATAACAGCATCCTCATCTTTACCCTCTGCATCAATAACGATAAGACCTCTGCGGCTGAACATAAACATTACAGAGCCGGGCTGACCGAGGTTGCCGCCGTATTTATCAAAATAGTGACGGATATCGCCTGCGGTACGGTTGCGGTTATCGGTAAGACACTCAACAACAACTGCGATTCCGCAAGGGCCGTAGCCCTCGTAGATGCAATCCTCATAGTTTGAAGTATCGTTATCACCCGATGCCTTTTTGATGATACGCTCAATATTATCGTTCGGCACATTGAGTGACTTTGCCTTTGCTATACAATCCTTAAGCTTTGAGTTTACATTCGGATCAGGACCGCCCTGCTTTACTATAACCGACATCTCTCTGCCGATCTTGGTGAAGATCTTTGCTCTTGCGGCGTCATTAGCGCCCTTTTTTCTTTTGATATTATTCCACTTGGAATGTCCGGACATTGTGATTTCTCCTTCTTTTTATAATGCGCCTAAACATTATAGCACATATTATAGGAATTTGCAAATCAAATTAGAAAGCTCGGTCGGATTTTCAACCGACATACCCGAAATAAGGCGCGCTGTATTGTAAAGCACCTTTGAATAGTCGGATAAGGTTTCTTTATCATTCGCATAAAGTGTCTTTAATTTTTCTGCGATAGCGTGGGAGGAGTTTATCTCCAGCACAAGCTGCGCCTTGACCTTGTTTTCACCAGGCATAGCATTGAGTGCCTTTGCCATATCAATAGATATCTCACCCTCGGTCGAAAGCGCTACGGGATGATTTTTCAACTTGTTTGTAAAGCGAACTGCAACAACTTCATCTTTAAGTGCATCCTTCATAGCGTTGAGCATACCGTCATTGCTTTCGTTTTCGTTTCTGATAGCATCCTTTTCTTCTTCAGTATCAAGATCAAGCTCGTCGGTGCATATGTTTGCAAACTTTTTGCCATCGTATTCACCCAGCATTTTTATCACGAATTCGTCAACATTTTCAGTCAGGTAAAGTATCTCATAGCCCTTGTCACGCACAGCATCGGTCTGCGGTAGAGTGGATACTGCTTCAATGCTCTCACCGCAGGCATAGTAAATAGTTTCCTGCTCCTTGCTCATACGCTCAACATACTCCGAAAGTGTTGTAAGCTTGCTTTCAAATGAAGAATTGAACAGTATCAGCGGCTTTAAGGTATCCTTGTTTGCGCCGTAATGGCTGTATGCGCCGAACTTTATCTGAATACCGAACGCTTTCCAGAACTGCTCATACTTTTCACGCTCAGATTTAAGCATCTTTTTAAGCTCTGTAAGTATCTTCTTTTCCAGATTTTTTGCGATCACCTTCAGTTGATAATCATGCTGAAGCATCTCACGGGAGATATTCAGCGAAAGATCTGCGCTGTCAACAAGTCCCTTGACAAAACTGAAATGGTCGGGCAGAAGATCTGCACACTTATCCATAATAAGTACGCCGTTTGAATAAAGCTGCAAGCCCTTTTCATATTCCTTGGTGTAATAATCATACGGAGCGTGCTGCGGAATAAACATCAGCGCATCATAGGTTGCCTCACCCTCGGTCTTTGAATGAATGACCTTTGCGGGCGGCTCAAAATCATAGAACTTCTCAGAGTAAAATGCGTTGTAGTCCTCATCCTTTATTTCGTTTTTGTTCTTGCGCCAGAGCGGTACCATGCTGTTTAAAGTGGCAAGCTCATAATAGGTTTCATACTCGTCGCTGTCTTCCTTTTTGCGGCTGCGGCTTTGCAGCATTTTAACAGGATAGCGGATGTAATCTGAATAGCGCTTGACCAGCGAGGTTATTTTATATTCATCAAGAAATTCAGAATACTTCTCCTCCTGCGTATCCTCCTTGATATGAAGCGTGATAACTGTGCCGTGCGAGTCTTTATCGCACTCGGTAACGGTATAGCCGTCAACGCCCTTCGAGCGCCAGCAATGAGCGGTGTCTTCCCCATAGGCACGGCTGACAACGGAAACTTCATCACTAACCATAAATGATGAATAAAAACCGACACCGAATTGACCGATTATTTCAACGCCGTCTGCTTTCTCGTGCTCTGATTTAAAGGTATGCGATCCGCTTTTTGCAATAACGCCGAGATTGTTTTCAAGCTCTTGCTCAGTCATTCCGCAGCCGTTATCGGTGATCGTGATCGTGCGTGAATCCTTATCAAGATCAATGCGTATCTCATAATCTTCACGCTTTGTATCAACGGTAGTATCGGTCAGCGAACGGAAATAGAGCTTATCGATAGCATCAGAGGCATTGGAAATAAGCTCACGCAGGAATATTTCCTTGTGAGTGTAGATTGAATTGATCATCATACTGAGCAGCTTTTTAGACTCAGCCTTGAATTGTTTTTTCGCCATTTATATAACATCTCCTGAAAATTTAATTACTGCATAGAATTATAAACCCAAAAAATCACAAGGTCAATAGCGTTCACAAAAAATTAATGCATTACTTGCCTTGACATTATATTTAAAACCAATTATACTTTAAATATATGCACTTTCGAGAGGACATTCAAGATGGATAAAGTAACATTGGTAGTGCCTTGCTACAATGAAGAGAATAATGTGGAAATGTTTTTCAAGGTTTGCTGTGAGCAGTTTTCGGGCGCTTCGTTTGCTGTTAACTATGTGTTTGTGGATGATGGCTCAAAGGATAATACCTTTAAAAGACTTGAAAGCATCAAGCAATCTTCTCCTGATAATGTAACTATAATAAGCTTCTCCCGCAATTTCGGTAAGGAATCCGCAATTTTCGCCGGACTTAATGAGGCAGACGGTGATTTTGTCGGTGTTATTGATGCGGATCTGCAGCAGCATCCGAAATACATTCAGCAGATGTATGATATTCTGTCACAAAATGAGCAGACGGATTGTGTTGCAGCATATCAGGCACAACGCAAAGAGGGCGCTGTATTAAGTCTGTTTAAAAAAGCATTTTACGGTATTGCCAACAAGATTACCGAAACCACCTTCTACCCCGGTGCAAGTGATTTCCGTCTTATGCGTAAGCAGATGTGTGATGCAGTTGTGAATATGAAAGAGTATTACCGTTTTTCAAAGGGTCTCTTCTCATGGGTAGGCTTTAATACGGAGTTTATGCCTTACACCGTTGAGCAACGACATTCGGGTAAATCGACATGGTCGTTTGTAAAGCTGTTCAAATATTCGATCGAGGGCTTTGTGGGATATACAACATCGCTTCTTCATATCTCAACATTTTTCGGCGTTCTTTCGCTTATTGCGGCGTTTGTATTCTTCGTTGTATCGCTGGTAAGGACGATCGCCTTCGGCGCAGTATTCTTTGGCACACCGCTCATAGTAACGCTGATATTGCTTTTCGGGGGTATGCAGTTCCTGTTTCTCGGAATTATCGGCTGCTACCTTTCAAGGACATATATGCAGGGTAAAGACAGACCTGTGTATATAATAAGAAGAAAATATTAAAGTAGAATGATTTTCAATTATGCACCCAAAAGTGTTGAGCGCTTTTTGGGTGCATATATTTTTTTAAAATAAAAACCTAAACATTATTCTCGTCATTTGTGATAATTCAACACTTTTGTTTTTGGTTATAATATGAATTGCTTATGATTGAAATTTATAGTAAAATAAATATATAAATATGCCTTACGGAGCTGTTTTTATGATAAAGAAATTAACAAGTATGATCTTAGCGGCGCTTATTTTTGCATCATGCATTGTGTATGTAAAGGCCGACTCCTCACCTGTCAGAATAAATGAGGTATGCTCGTCCAACACGGGCTACAACGGAAACGGGGTTACTGTACCTGACAGCAGTGGGGATTATTGTGATTACATAGAGCTTTATAACACTTCCGACAAAGAAATAGACCTATCCGGCTGGGGAATTTCCGATAAAGCGTCAAATCCGTATAAATGTGTTTTGCCGGCAGGCACTGTTATTGAGGCCGGCGGCTATCTTTTAATATATTGCTCCAAAACAGCGACCGCAGCTCCGGCGGTCACGCTTGGTATCTCGGCGGATGGTGAAACTCTGTATCTTACCTCTGAAAATGGTGTTTATTCACACACAGTTAAGGTTCCGGCACTTGATGCTGACACAACATATGCCGCAGCGACTGACGGCGGTGATGTTTTTTATATTTATAATCCGTCGCCGAATGCATCCAATTCAACTGTAAAAAGACTTGTGGCAGCGCCTGAATTTTCCGTTGCCTCCGGCTTTTATGATGAAAACGTTTCTGTTGAGCTGACTTCGCCGGAGGGCTTTGATATTTACTATACGCTTGACGGCAGCGATCCTGCTGAATCAGACAGCGCTTATCTGTATTCAACAGCGCTTACCGCAAGGGACAGAACTGCAAAATCAAATAATTTAAGTTCGATCAGTCCGTCGGAGTTTTCGGTTTACAATTCTACTGCTGCACCGTCTGATTCAAATGTTGCGAAGCCGACTGTTATCCGTGCGGCTTGCAAAAGTGATGACGGAATTTACAGCAAAACAGTAACGAATACATATTTTATAGGCGTGCGTTTCTCATATTATAATGCGGCGGTGCTGTCGATAACCGTTGCAGAGGATGATCTTTTTGATTATGATACCGGTATCTACACCAAGGGCAAATATTACGATGTTTGGAAAACGGAAAATCCGGGAACAGCCGATTATTGGGGAACAACCGGCAACTACTCACAAAGGGGCAAGGAATGGGAAAAGGATTGCCATATCGAATTTTTTGAAACAGATAAAACTCTTGCATTCTCGCAGGATTGCGGTATAAGAATTCAGGGCGGCACATCACGCACCAATATTCAGAAAAGCTTCCGTTTCTTTGCACGAGATGAATACGGTAATAACCGCTTTGAATATCCGATTTTTAATGATACTGATACTGACGCAAACAAACCTGATGAATATAAGACCTTTGTTGTACGCAACGGCGGTAATGATGTTTCATATTCAAAATACTCTGATGCGCTGCTTCAGGATCTTGTATCAGACCTGTCAATGACAACGCAGACAACACGCCCGTGTGTGCTGTTTTTAAACGGCGAGTTCTGGGGTATGTATGTTATGCAGCAGGATTATAAGGAACAGCTTATTGAGGATAAGTATGATATAGAAAATGACAATGTATTGCTTACCAAAAACGGCAATCCCGAAACAGGCGATGCTGCCGATAAGGAGCTTTACCGTGATCTTTACCGATATATCCTGAATAATGATATGAGTGTTCCAAACAACTATACGACTGCCTGTACCATTCTTGATATGGACAGCTTTGTTGATTATATTGCTGTGCAGATGTATATCTCAAACGCCGATTGCTACTGGGGCAACTGGTCGATGTGGCGTGCGAGAGAAGTCGAGGATGACGAATATGGCGATGGCAGATGGCGGATGTTGATGTTTGATACCGAGTATTCTTCATGGTTGTACGGCAATGACAATACAAGCTACAAGCTTAATAACATCAACACCTACTGTGTAACGGGCGATGGGTCAAGACATGTTCAGATGATGGCTGCGCTTATGAAAAACTCCGATTTTCGTAAGAAATTTATCACACGGCTTCTCGGCATAGCGGCAGTATGCTATGACGAGCAGGTGATTAAGGATATATGCAGTGATTATTCTGACAGCTATTCAACGCTGTTGCGTCTTACCGAAAAGCGTTTTAATGTCGGCGGAAAATGGGCGGAGGACGACAGAATAAACAAGCTTAAGACCTTCTTCAAAAGTCGTTTGCCTTATGTTTTGCAGTATCTTGATAAGGCTTTCAGTCTCGGCGAAACAGGAACGCTTACCGTTAATGCAAACGATCCGCAGCTTGGGTATATTTCAGTTGACGGTGTAAAGCAGGAGTTCTCTGCTTTGAGCAATGATGATATGAATTCCAAATTCTTTAAATGCTACCCTGTCACACTCACAGCTGATGCAAAAGAGGGATATGAATTTGTGGGATGGAGCGGTGATGTCATATCAACAGACGATACTATCTCGGTAGCTGTTGGTGACGATACAAATATTACTGCTAATTTCAAAAGAATCGAAGTTCCCGCAACTCAGCCAACTACCCAATCCACTACGCAACCGACTACGCAACCGACTACGCAACCGACTACGCAACCGTCTGTTATATACGGTGACTGCAACCGAGACGGAAATATTAACGGCAAGGATGTACTTTTACTTCGCAAATATATAGTAAACCTTGAGAATGACATTGATACTGTTGCTGCAGATGTTATGCACGATGGTAAGTTAAACGGTAAAGATGTACTAAAATTGCGCAAGTATATTGTAGGAATTGTCAAAACGCTTGATTAAATTACACAAAATCTACCGCTCTTTCTTGTTGCTATTGATAATAGAAAGAGCGGTTTTAATTTGGTATAATGTATCGTAGACCAATATCGGGGGTAATTTATGAAAAGGTTAATTGCACTTGTACTATGTATCGTAATGGTGTGCGGCGTGCTGACCGCTTGTCACAAGAATGGTGATACAAGCAACGATTTAAGCGAGTATAAAAATAACGATTTCTCACTTACTGCGTTTGAGTTCATTCAGGGTATCACCGCAGGTTGGAATTTGGGTAATACCTTTGAGTCAAACCCATCCTGGGGTAATTGGGACGGTGAGATAACAACCGACTTTGCCGAAACTGCTTGGAATAATCCCAAAACCACTAAGGAAATGATAGATACCGTCAAAGCCGCTGGATTTAATGCAGTCCGCATTCCCACAACATGGTATCTCTTCATGGGCGAGGATGAAAACGGCAATGTCACCGTTGATGAGGAACGGCTTGACCGCATCAATGAAGTCGTTGATTATTGTATCGACAATGAGATGTATTGCATCATCAACACTCATCACGATGATAAAAATTGGCTGGATATCTCACTTCAAGGCGATGAATGGGAGACTGTAAAGGATAAGTTCAAGCAGCTTTGGACTATTATCGGTGAGCGATTTAAGGATTACGGTGAACTGCTTATCTTTGAGAGCGGTAACGAGGCAATCGGCAAGAGTGAAGACGGTGGTGCCGATTGGTGGGGTCAGGATTATAATCAGTATTGCTTTGATAATCTTAATGAGCTTTATAAGGTGTTTGTTGATACCATCCGTGCACAAGGAGGCAATAATGCAAAGCGTTATCTTATGATACCTACCTACGGTGCACAGTGGTATACAAAACAGATGGCGCAGGTAATAATTCCGAATAATGATGACCATGTTATCGTTGATATACATTGGTACACCGAGTCGACTGATGAATCAGAGCTTGAAACGCTTATGAGCTGTATCTACCGCACCTTTGTTTATTATGATATTGCGGTATTGCTCGGTGAGTGCGGTATCGTAAACGAGCGTACTGACGAAGCAAAAGTCGATTGGGCAAACAGGTTTATCCGCATTGCATCAGACTATTCTTCAATTGCCGAGGGAAATGTCTCGTCCGGTATCAAGTGCTTTTTGTGGGATGACGGCGGCAATTTCCAAGTGCTGAACAGAACAACGCTTGAGTGGAATTCGCCCGAATTTGTACAGGCGGTAATAGATGTTGCAACTGCTGATTACAGCTATGTTGAAGCAGAGGAAACAACCGAAGCTGAAGCTATGGAATAGTATTTTAAAGGACAGATTTCATTTTGAAATCTGTCCTTTTTTGCAAGGGAAATATCGGCTAAATAAATTTTTTATTTATAAATACTCTTATTCTTTTATTTCTCTTTTTGCAGTTGTCTATCACAAATTTAGTGCCGAGGGATTTACCGTCCCAAAATGCCAGAACCATATCAGCATATTCGATAATTTGTATATTGCGTTTCAATGGTGCCGTTTTGCCATATTTATTATATTCGGGTAAGAATTCAGTCAGTTTAATTCTGTGCTTTTGAGCGAATTCTCTTGCACAGGTGTCAATCCCTCTTGCGCCGCCCGAAACAATTTCAGTTGTACTTTTAGGGATATACTCTTCCAAGTTATATACTTTTAAATTTCTTGAACCAATAATTGCAATTTTCATATCATATCTCCTTGATGAATAAATAGTATACTTAATATAAGTATACTGCCGACATTATAACACAAATTAATCTTATAATCTACTTAAATTAAGATTACTTTGGCGGTGTTTGGTTTGAGAAACAAGAATAATAAGCATTTGGGCATTGAGGTCGATCCGGAGCTTCACTACAAGCTGCATTATATTTCAAAATTCGAGGGACGTTCGGGAAACGGTCAGATACTATATCTGATACGCAAGTGTATCCAGGAATTTGAAAAGGAACACGGCGAAATAGAAATAAAATAGCAAACGGCTGCGGCATTTAATTTGATGCGGCAGCCGTTTTTTCAATTGTTTATTCTTTCGAAATCGGTTTTGAGTCTGCCGATTATTTTCTTTTCAAGCCGTGATATGTAGCTTTGTGAAATACCCAACTTGTCGGCAACCTCCTTTTGTGTGTGCTCTTCGTATCCTGCAAAGCCGAAACGCATCTGCATTATCCGCTTTTCACGGTAAGGAAGTGCATCTACAAGATGGCAAACGGTACGCCGCTCATCCTCTGCTTCAACATCACGGTTTACCTCGTCTGCATCCGATCCGAGAACATCACAAAGTAGCAGCTCATTACCGTCCCAATCCACATTCAGCGGCTCATCAAACGAAACCTCTGTCTTTATCGGGTTGGTCTTTCGCAAGTACATCAGGATCTCATTTTCAATACACCGTGAAGCATATGTTGCAAGCTTTATTTTTTTATCGCTGCGATAGGTGTTGACTGCTTTTATTAAGCCTATTGTACCGATAGAGATAAGATCTTCTATATTTGCACTTGCCGCATCAAATTTGCGTGATATATATACCACAAGCCGCAGATTGTGTACTATAAGCGTATCTTTTGCTGATATATCCCCGTTTTCAAACCGTGTAATAAGCCTCGACTCCTCGTCGGCGGCAAGAGGCGGTGGCAGATAATCAGGACCGTTGATATAATATACCTTCTGTCGGCGAAAAAAAGCAGATAGAAAATGTCTGATGTGTTGAAATAAATTCATGACCTCAGCTCCTTAATAATTTTTGCGTTGATAATTGCGCTGTATTCGTCACTTAACCGCTCTTTTGTAACAGCAATAAGCACACTTTCAGCGCTGCTGCCGTTTATGTTGACATTGCTCGGACGAAATGCAGGCAGATATCCCGACACACCGACTGCCGTGTACGGTATTATGCGGTATCCGTCGGGCTTTTCTCCGTTGCCGTCAAGATCATATTCCGAAATCAGAGGAGATACTGCGGATTGCGTTGCAACGATTACACGACTGCCGCTTATCGGGTCGCAAAGACTGTTGCCGTTGTCGCAAAGCCCGATGAAAGTTGTTTCTTTTTTTCCGTATCCGATCTTTAATGTGTAAAGTTCATTTTCATTTTCGGTATTCTGAAAGAAAAAGCAGATAATGCGTATGATTATGTAGCAAAAAACGCTTATTAATATAAGCATCAGTGGCGAGATATTGATATACAAGCTCGAATTGTTCATTGCAATGCCGCTGTTTTCAAACAGCGACATCACCGCTGCTGCTATTCCGCTTAATATAAAAGATACCGCAAACACGGTCAGGACTGATTTGAAAAATCTCTTTATATTTTTGTAGCCGAAGGTGATCATACTCATCACCGCACAGCCCAAAAGCAGTAAAAGCGTATCGGCAACAAGCGGCAGCGTCGGCAAAAAGATGCGCAGCGAAAACATTCCGCCGAAAATGCTGCCCGCTATCAGCCGCCATATTTTCGGACGGCTTCCGATGATAAGTCCTGCAGATATCAGGATGCAGTAATCTATAACGGTATTAAGAAAAATCAGTATGTCTGCATACACCACCAAGACTAAATCACCTCTCAGTCTATTTTATTATTAAATATGTGTCAGTTAATGTCGGTTTTTATTTCTTAAATATAAATTTTTATGTTTACAAGCAGCCGCTTTATGTTGTATAATATAAATAATAATATATTTGCGGAGGTATTTATAATGAAAGTCCTGTTTGCAACAAGTGAAGCTTATCCGTTTGCGGTATCCGGCGGTCTCGGCGATGTTGCGTATGCGCTTCCGAAAGCATTACGCAAAAAGAAGGTCGGTGTGCGCGTTGTTATGCCGTTATACAAAAAAATATCCGATGAATTACGCAGTGAAATGACCTTTATCAAGAGCATCAGTGTTCCCGTTTCGTGGCGTACGCAGTATTGCGGTATCTTTGAAGCCAAGCATGACGGGATTACATTTATTTTTATTGATAATGAATACTATTTCAAGCGTGATAATATGTACGGCGACTTTGACGATGCAGAGCGTTTTGCATTCTTCTCCCGTGCTGTACTTGAGATAATTCCTCATATTGATTTTACTCCCGATGTTGTTCACTGCAACGACTGGCAGACGGCGCTCGTACCTGTTTATCAGAAGCTGTTTTATTACAGCAAGCCGGGCTACGAAAACATTAAAACTGTTATGACGATCCATAATATTCAGTATCAGGGCAGATACACAATGGATATTATTGATGATGTTGCAGGTATTCCCCGTTGGGCAAGCTCTTTAGTTGATAACGATGGTGATATGAACTACTTAAAGGGCGGCATCGAATGTGCTCACGCCGTTACCACTGTCAGCCCAACCTACGCAAAGGAGATACACGATCCGTGGTTTGCATACGGTTTGGATAATATTCTGAAGGCTCGTTCATACAAATTGAGCGGTATCTTAAACGGAATAGACACCGATGTTTACGATCCATCGAAGGACGAAAATATCGTAAAGACCTATTCGGCTGAGGATATATCCGGTAAAAAAGAGTGCAAAGCGGCGCTTCAGCGTGAAATGGGACTGCCCGAAGAACCGGATATTCCCGTTGTTGCAATGGTTACACGCCTTGCAGGTCATAAGGGTCTTGAGCTTATCCGTTATGTGTTTGATGAGCTGATCCAGCACAATATGCAGCTTGTAATTCTCGGCTCGGGTGAGGAGGAGTATGAGTATTTCTTCCACGCAAAGGCAAAACAGTATCCCGATAAGTTTGCATTCTACCGCGGATTTGTTCCGTCGCTTGCTCATAAGATATACGCAGGTGCTGATATATTCCTCATGCCCTCAAAGCAGGAGCCGTGCGGACTTTCACAGATGGTAGCATTGCGTTACGGTACTGTTCCGGTAGTAAGAAAAACAGGCGGTCTTGCTGATACCATCCCCGATGCAGGAGATGAAAACGGTGTGGGATATACCTTCCAGAGCTACAATGCTCACGATATGACCGGCGCTATCTACCGTGCACTCGGACTTTATTATATCAAGGATGAGTGGAAGAAGCTCGTTATGCGAGGCATTACCACCGATAACAGCTGGGATAAATCGGCCGGTGAGTATCTTGCACTTTATAAGAGTTTATAATTTTACAGTGAGGAAGTCTAATTGAGAGGCAAATTAATAACACCTATACTCGTCATCTGTATAATGATGAGTATAGGCTATATCAATACCGCCGCCGAGCCGACATCGACCGTCGCTGCTACCGTGACAGAAACAGTCACCGTGCCGAGCGGAGTATATAAGGGAGAATGTGGCGATCAGGCTACATATTCGTTTGATGTTAAGTCTGGCGAGCTGAAGGTATCAGGTAAGGGTCAGATGCACAATATGGATGGGGAGTATATACGCCCGTGGACAGACCTTGCTTATCTTGTCAAGACTATAACGGTTGAGAGCGGTATAACCAATGTGTCAAACAGTGCATTTGCATATTGTATGAATGTAACAAAGGTCACGCTGCCTGAGAGCGTGACAAGCATCGGGATCGGTGCATTTTTTGGTTGTTCATCGCTTGAAAGTATAAAAATACCTGAAAGCGCAACGAGCATTGGCAACAGCGCATTTGCATACTGTACTTCAATGTCAACGCTTTCTATCCCATCAAGAGTCACACAAATTCCGGCAGAGCTGTGCTACGGCAACAGTAAGCTTGCAAAGGTGAATATTTCAAATTCCGTTACGAAGATCGGCAACTATGCATTTTTCAATTGCTATGCCATGACTGAAGTTACTATTCCCGAAACGGTTACATCGGTCGGGCTTCAGGCGTTTGCCTATTATGACGATATCGTTCGCCCCACCGAAACAACAACTGCCGCAGCCACCACCGTTACCGGTACGACCTCTGCGCCTGCAAATAAGCTGTATAAGGCAGGAAACTTTACAGTAAACGGAAAAAGCGGCTCTGCGGCTCATAAGTATGCGGTTGAAAACGGACTGAAATTCAATTCAACCGGTGTTATGGAGGGCGGCGAGGATGTGGTATTCACCACTACTGCTACAACTACCCAGAAAAAGACTAAGGGTACTATCGTTATCGAGGATAAAAAGGGCGAAACGATAGTTATCGACCGTGATAAGCAGGAGGAAGAACAGCAAACGGTGCAGAACGCACAGAACCGCAACAGAATTTTGGCGATACTTATAGTCATTGCTGTCACCGCTGTTGTGATAATGATCATCAGCCGAATAGATATAAGCAAAATAAAAGAGCGAGTTAAGAAAAAAGATAAATAAAAAATACTCCTGCCTGTACCGTTCTCGGAACGAATTTTTTTAATGCGCTTTTGATACGGTCATCAGGCTGGATTATAACAAGCGTGTTACCCAGCCTCGGATGACGGACGATGATGTAATATAATCCTTCGTCACCAATATTGCAGGCGGTAACTCTTGCATCAAAGCTTCGCTGCTTAAAGCGTGCTGCAACCTCAGGAGTGTATAGCCCTATCTCCTCAAATGCAGAGCATTCGGTAGAAATAAGACGTTCGCGTTTTTTCTTGCCGGTTATACGGTCAATATCAAAATAAGAGTTAGTGATACTGTACTCATATTCAACATAGCTGCGGCTTATCATCCACCACATACCTACACCGATACCGACCGCAACTAATATAAACAGTCCGAATACGGCAATAGTCAAAAAGAGCGAAACGAATATTGCAAGTGCTCCGAAGAATATTGAAAGAAAAAAGGTTGCCTGCTCCAGCGGGCGTTTTCTGCGTACCACTATTTGTTCGAAAAAGGTATCCATAGCATTTTTCTCCGTTAATGTTTTTATTTAGTGTAACACATTATAAAATTTTTTACAATAATTTAAATGTAAATTATTCTGTATATTCCTTAATAAATTCCTCAAAAACAGTTGAATTTACCGATTTTTAATAGTATAATATTCATAATGTAAATTTAAAAGGAGAATATGGACTTATGAAAATTCTTGTTGTAAACGCAGGAAGCTCATCACTCAAATATCAGTTTATAGATATGACTGATGAAAGCGTTATCGCAAAAGGTATTTGTGAAAGAATAGGCGGAGATAGTGAAATTTCACACAAGACCGGCGATATTAAATTTGAGGCAAAAATGCCGATGAAAAATCATACTGATGCATTTCAGTGTGTAATTAAGTGTCTCACCGAAGGCGAGACCAAGGCTATTGACGATTTTAGCGAGATCTCTGCTATCGGTCACCGTGTAGTACAAGGAGGCTCTCTTTTCTCAAAGTCAGTTCTTATTGATGATGATGTTATCGCAGGTATAGAGTCTATCAACGATCTTGCCCCGCTTCATAATCCGGCTCACATTCAGGCTATCCGTGCTTGCATTGAGGTATTCGGTAAAGAAGTTCCGCAGGTAGCAGTATTTGACACCGCCTTCCATCAGACAATGCCCGAAAAATCATTCAGATATGCATTGCCCGCTAAATATTACAAGGATTATCAGGTTCGCCGTTACGGCTTCCACGGTACATCACACAGATTTGTATCCGGAATTATGTGCGATATCCTTGGTAAGACAGAGGGAACAAAGATCATCACCTGTCACCTCGGCAACGGTTCTTCATGCTCCGCTGTGCAGGATGGCAAGGTAATTGACACGACTATGGGCTTTACTCCCCTTGCAGGCGTTGAAATGGGCACACGTTGCGGCGATGTTGACCCGTCAGCAGTTCTTTACATAATGGAGAAGGAGAATCTCACTCCTGCACAGATGAGCGATCTTCTTAATAAGAAGAGCGGCTTCCTCGGTGTAACAGAGGGCTATTCATCAGATTCTCGTGACCTCGAAAATGCTATTGGCGAAGGTCCCGACGGTGAGCATTACGCACAGGCAAGACTTGCTATGGATATTCTCGTTCAGCAGATAAAGAAGGTTATTGGCTCATATGTTGCCGAGATGAACGGCGTTGATGCTATCGTATTCACCGCAGGTATCGGTGAAAACAATGTTGCACTTCGTAAATCAGTTCTTTCAAATATGGAATTCCTCGGCATCACTGTTGATGATGAGGCTAATGAAAAGGCATTCCGTCAGAGCAATATCATTAAGATATCCGGTGAAGACTCGAAGGTGCTTGCATATGTTATCCCCACGAATGAGGAGATAGTTATTGCAAGAGATACAAGAGATATCGCAGCGGCTCTGTAATTAAAGTTATCATAAAAATCTGCATTTCACAGGAAATGCAGATTTTTTTCTTTTTAGAAAAATTTAAAATTTACTCTTGACAAGAATGTACATATATGCTATACTGCAACTGTACTAATCGTGTTAGTACAGTTGATACACAGAAAGGAGAGGCAAATGTTTAAGATAGATATATCGTCACGCGCACCGATATATGAGCAGCTTTGCAGCTGCACCGAGCGTCTTATAACGGCGGGCATTCTTAAACCGGGTGACGCTATGCCGAGTGTGAGAAAGCTCGCTGTGGAGCTTTCGGTAAATCCGAATACTATTCAACGTGCATACACCGATATGTGCTCAAAGGGCTACATATGCTCTGTTGCTGGCAAGGGTTGTTTTGTTGCTGAAAATGCTAAAGAGATAATCAGCTTGCAGTCGCATTCGCTCGACGATTTCCGCAAAGCAGCAGAAGTGCTTGCACTCGAGGGGCTAGCGGCAGATCGGCTCCGCTCGATAATTGACGATGTTTATGAAAACCTATCCAATAAGGAGGAGAAAGTATGATAAAAGCAGAAAATCTCGTTAAGAAGTTCGATGATTTTGTTGCTCTTGATAATGTGAACTGCGAGATACCGAGAGGCTGCATCTATGGAATGGTAGGCTCAAACGGCGCAGGTAAATCCACATTTCTGCGCGTGCTTGCCGGCATCTACCGCAAGGATGGCGGCAACATAACAATAGACGGTGAGGATGTATATGAAAATCCTGCCGTAAAGTCCAAGATCGTATTTGTACCTGATGAGCTGTATTTGTTCGGCGGGTCAAATATAATGCGAATGAAGCAGCTCTATAAGAGAATTTACCCCAACTTTGATGAAAGCCGATTTACAATGCTGCTTGATACATTCAAGCTGCCGAAGAATAAGGCTATCAACACCTTTTCAAAGGGTATGAAGCGTCAGGCGGCAACTATTTTAGCACTTTCAGCCAAGCCTGAATTCCTGCTTTTTGATGAGACATTTGACGGACTTGACCCCGTTATGCGTAACTTTGTAAAGAGCCTTATATGCAACGATGTTGTTGAACGTAATGTTACCGCTATCATCACCTCACATTCACTTCGTGAGCTTGAAGATACTTGCGATCAGTTGGTGCTTCTGCACAAGGGCGGAGTTGTGCTTGAAAGCGATGTTCAGAACCTGAAGACCTCTCTGTTTAAGGTTCAAGTAGCATTTTCGACTGACTTTGATATTTCGCTGTTTGAGGAGATCGAGATCCGAGAATACAATAAAAATGGTTCTGTTGCAAATCTTATTGTCAATGGCGATCGTGATGAAGTAGTAGCAAAGCTTTCATCACTAAATCCCGTACTGCTTGATGTGCTTCCGCTTACTCTTGAGGAGGTATTCACCCATCGTATGCAGGCAATGGGCTACGACTTTAAAGATATATTGGAGGAAATAGGAAATGAATAAAAAGATATTCAGCGGTTCACTGTATTGTGAAGGACTGCATCAGCTGCGTCTTATGGGAATCGTTATTTCCGCCGTTGCAGCCGTTTCAACGATCACTACATATATTACTATGCTGTTATACACAGTTATTGAGTATTTTGAATACGGTCAATATTCCGGTATTACTCCGTTTGATTTTCCGGAAGTTGCAACATTCTTTGGTGTTTTGCCGTTTATATGCGTTCCGTTGCTTGTTATGAATATGTTCAGCTATCTCAACAAGCGCAACGGAAGTGATTTCTATCATTCTATACCCTATACAAGAGGATGCCGTCTTATAAGCTTTTCGGCGTCAATAATGACTGTCATTATCGGTATAATCGCAGTAGTTATGCTGATAAATGGAATAATGCTGCTTGTATTTCACAATTTCATTGCAGTTACTCCGGGAACGGTATTCCCTTATGTATTTAATGTTATCGCAGCAGCTTTTCTTGTGATGAGCGCAATGCTGATAGCAAAGAGCGTTACCGGCACGGGATTTTCAAATGTGGTATTTACACTTTTGTTGCTTTTCATGCCAAGGCTTATGACAACGGTGATATCCGGAACAGTTTACGGCGGTCTTGCTTATCTTGTTCCTTCGGAAAATACCAATATTTTTTCAAACGGAGTAAATGCTCTGTTCGGCTTTTTCACCTTTGAAAGTGAATTCAACAGCTATTCATCGTGGGTAACTACTGCTTACACATTCGTGCTTGCTGCAATATATTTTGCAGTAGCATACATTTTGTTTAAGCGGCGTCCGAGCGAAACTGCCGGAAAAAGCGCCACATCACGCAAGGTACAGGGCTTGGGAAGAATAGCGTTTACACTGCTAATCTGTCTGCCTGCACTTGCAATACTTCATAATATGATCAATTGTTCGTCAAATGTGGTGATATCTGACGGTATCGGAGTATTTATTATATATGATGCAGCACTTGTAGCATATTTCCTATATGAGCTGATATTGACAAGAAAACCGAAAAACCTGCTTCGTATAATACCTTCACTTGCGATAGTGGTTGCATTGAACCTCGGTATCATCGGCATTATGTCAGGCGTAAGAGAATATGAACTTTCATTTTCGCCTTCTGCTGATGAGATAACGGGAGTTACACCGATAAGCTCTAATGATGAATATGCTTATTACAGCGAAGAGGATAATACTTATGAAAGCGAAGAGGATAATACTTATGAATACTTTGTTAAAAAATCCGGTGCTATTCAGATAACCGACAGCTCCGTTAAGGAATTGGTAGCACAAAAGCTGGAGGAATCTATCGAATATACCCGTGAAAACTATGATCCGTATTACAGCTATTACGGAGATGATTTCTATTTTGAAGACGGCGAAGAGTATTATTACACTTATCAGACGGTGCAGATCTATACTGAAAAACGCAGCGAAAAGCGTATTATAA
>JAXJVX010000168.1:0-1176 GCA_036308305.1 Acutalibacteraceae bacterium
ATAAGTTCCCTGCTCAAGATCTGCAAATGTTGCAACGCCTTCAGCATTAGTTGTTGCAGTTTTGTCTGAAATAGCAGTACCATCAGCATAACAGAGCTGATATACAACTCCTGCGAGTGCTATATAGCCTGTTGGAATTTCCATCTCTTCACCGGTAGCATCACCGGCAACGTCGATATCCAATTTGTTATCAACATCATCTTTTTTGCTTTCGTATGTGTAGATAGTGATTGAACCTTTTTTACTTGTGTTAACAAGTACTTCTGCACTTGCAACTATGCAAGTAGCTGACAACAGAACTAAACATAGAACAAGCGCTGAAATTCGTCTGAACATTTTCATAAAAATTTCTCCTTAAAATTATTCATTATCCCCCACCGCCTGAAAACTGCAGCTTTTCAGGCGGAAAAGTTTGATTTAATGATGACTATTCTTCGTCATCGTCATTCCTGCGTCTTTTAGTGACAACAAGATATATTGCTGCGATGAGCATCATCGCAATGCCTGCAATAATAACATACAGCGCATATCCGCCGGTTTCGGGCATTTCAATCACCTCCGCCGTGATCGTATCTGTTACCGTGCAGGTAAGCTTATTGGTATCGGCATTATAGGTTATCATACTGCCGCTTGATGAAGCGTTTGCAGTAAATACTATCTCCTCACCATAAAGCTCAAGACCGCCCGGAGCTTTAGTTTCGATTAGCGTATATGTTTTACCTGCACTTAAAGTGCCTGAATATGTGCCTATGCCGGTAGTTTCAGCGGTGATGAGCGTGGTCAGCAAAGTCTTGCTGTCTCCCGTTCCCTCATATAGCTTAAACTCTGCCCCGCCATAGCTTTTGCCGTCTGTACCCTTCTTGACTACCTCAAAACCGATAGAAGTTACCGTGTAATCATTTATAAATGTCACAGTAGCGCTTGTGGTATTCGCTGTTCCTTTTTTAACAACCTGCGTTGTGAGGGTAGTTGCTGTATACGAGCTTGTATTTTCTGTTTCCAATACATTAGTGTCGGTGTAATTGATATCGTAGGTGACAGTAAGATTTTCTCCGCTTACCATCTGGGTACTGTCATTATATTCATTAAAGGTATAAGTACCGGCGCCGACCTCTGCATTTGCAGACGATGTATTGGTGTAAACATCATTTCTATTTACATAAACGGCAAATTCTA
>JAXJVX010000169.1:0-4327 GCA_036308305.1 Acutalibacteraceae bacterium
TATCTATAGAGGGTTGAATATTGCCGTTTTCCCAATTGCTTACACTTTGTTTTGTAACGCAAAGCCGTGATGCAAAAGCTACTTGATTTAATCCTAGAGATAGCCGCAATTCTTTAATTCTTGTCCCAAACATAACAGATCTCCTTGATGTATAAGATTACAATACTATTGTAAAATTATTGTAAAATTATTGTTGACAATATCAAAATACTGATGTATATTAATATTGGACTAAATTGAAAAGAAGTGAATTAATATATTAATTTCAATCGCAAGAAAACTGCTTTTGTCCGTCACGCTTTTTCTTTTAATTACGGCAACGGCATTTACATTATTTAATAGCACGGATCTCAGCTTTTATTCAGAGCTTTATACCGAAAATGCAGTGTTTTCAATAACTGTATTTTGCACCGGCACAGTAATAGGCATACTGTTGTTATTCGCAATGAAGAAGATAAATGCGCTCTGTGATGTATACTGCAAACGAGTATCATATATACTCTTTGCACTAATGGGCATTGTTATGCTGATATTTGCGTGCGTTTTTGCAGGAAGACCATTGACAGACGGATATTTCACACTTCAGCAAGCGTCAGCACTGGCAAACGGCAGCGAGCAGTATATAGATGAATCCATGCACTATTTCACCGTTTACGGCAACAACAATATGTTTGTGCTGATCCATACAGCTTTTTTTAAAGTGCTTGATGTAATAGGAGTATCCGATCGTTTTTTTGCGGTGGTAATGGTTAATGTAATAGTAACTTTCACATCCCACATATTTGTTTTTAATGCTCTGAAGAAACTGCTTTCAATACAAAAAGCAACAAGCGTTTTATTGCTTATTGCATTAAATCCCGTATATTATCTCTGTTTGCCGTGGGTCTATACCTGCACATACAGCCTTTTGCCGATGAGTGTGATATTAAATTTAATAGCACAGATCGCAAGATGCAAAAGAAAATTTCTGATTTCAGTGTATAGTGTTTTAATGGGTGCGGTGGCGGTCATCGGATATCTTATACGCCCTACTGCAATATTTTTTCTGATAGCCTTTGTTGTATGCGGTGTGCTTTATATTTTAAAACGAAAGGATATGATAAAGCGTGCGTGTATTGTCGGGTTATGCGTCATCATCGGATTTTGTTCTGTTTTTGCTGTGATGAATGAATGTATAGAAGCATATGTTGAGGACGGCTCGAAGCATTTTCCTCTTACACATTGGATAATGCTCGGTCTTAACAAAACCGGACAATACGACAGGGCGGATTATATTTTTACATCACAATATGTAAACACAGATGAAATGCGAAAAGGTAATATTGAGGAAATATGCCGTCGTATTAAAGATAGAGGAATCGTCGGCACGGCAGCTCACGCTATAAAAAAGCTGGATATCACCTTTTCTTCAGGCGGCAACAATTGTTACCGCCGAACTTCAAAGGACTGTACAGAGTGTAGCGTTTACGATTACATTTACGGCGAAAAACGCAATGCATTTATGTTGTATGCACAAGGCTTTCGCTTTGCAACGCTTATTCTTGCATGTGTCAGCATATGGCATCAGATAAGAAAGCGTAATGATGTGATGTTGTTGTTTTCCGTCACGCTGCTCGGAGGTATGGTGTTTTATATACTGTGGGAAGCGAAGGCAGAGTATTCCATACCGTTTTTATCAGCGATTCTGATACTTGCGGCTGATGGAACTGAGCATATTTCATTGCATAATACATCAAAGAAATTGCGTAAGCTGCTTTATATCGTATCGGCATTGTTCATATGTGTAAGCATTGTCGGGTATGTGCCGTATGTAAAGCAGGAGATGTCATTTACCGATTATTCACTCGATTACGGTTCAGATACATTGCTTTGTGATTATCCGAAGATCACGGATAACGGGAAACTGACTCAAATCTTTTATGCCGCTGCTGATATAAATACCGTAGAGCTTTCGACAAAGATAACAGATAAAAACAGCACAGCAAAATACAGTATAAATCTTTATCGGTGCGGGTCTGAGTGTTATAAGCAAACAGTATCTGCTGCTGATGTTAAAGGCGGAAAAATATATTTGCGTTTTTCGGGCGGGAAAAGCGATGATCATGTAATGTACTGCCTGAAGATCACGCCATGTTCCACAAATACGGCAGATTCAATAGTTTTTCGCCATATGCGTACCAACGGAATTGATCTGTATCCGGGCAAGTGCACGCAAGGCGGTGATGAGCGTACAGATATGTATATTAATGCCTATAAAAAATACAGCGGAAACTATTATTCCGCTGTACAATATGCGTTTTTTATAACAATTGCTGCTGTCGTTATGGCGGCTGCGCACTATCTTATAAGGAGGAAGTTAAATGACAAAGCTTTATATAGTGATCCCTTGCTATAACGAGCAGGAGGTGTTGCCTATCACGGCCGGTATTCTTATCAAAAAAGTAAAAAATATGATGCAAAACGGAAGCATATCGGAGGATAGTCGGATAGTGTTGGTTGACGACGGTTCAAAGGACGAAACATGGACAACGATCGAAAAACTGCACAATGAAAATAAAATTTTCATTGGGTGTAAGCTTTCTTGCAACAAGGGGCATCAGAATGCATTGCTTGCCGGACTTAATTATTCGCTGGGAAAGGCAGATGCAGTCATATCGATGGATGCTGATCTTCAGGATGATATCAATGCTATTGATGAATTTGTCCGTTGCTATGAAGATGGTTACGATATCGTTTACGGTGTACGCAGCAGTCGCAAAAAGGATACTTTTTTCAAAAAGACCACCGCCTTAATGTACTATAAGCTGCTCGAAAAACTAGGGTGCGATATCGTGAATAATCATGCGGATTATCGTCTTATGTCCGCCCGTGCGTTGGAGGCATTGTTTGAATTCAAAGAGGTCAATATGTTTTTAAGAGGTATTGTGCCGATGGTCGGCTATAGAAGCTGCAATGTATATTATGAACGAAACGAGCGTGCCGCAGGAAAAAGTAAGTATCCGCTAAAAAAGATGCTGATGTTTGCGGTTGACGGTATTACCTCATTGAGTATTAAACCTATACGGTTGATCACTACCTTGGGTGTGACAGGAACTATACTGTGCTTTGCTGTTTTGATATGTCTGCTTATCAGCGGAATGTGTTCGGCAGAAAGCCTGCTTGGTGTACTTGTTGGTACAGTTGGCAGCGTACAGCTTATATCCGTTGGCGTAATCGGAGAGTATATAGGAAAAATATATATGGAATCAAAAGCCCGACCGAGATTTATTATTGATAAAGTGATAGAATGAACACAAAAATAAAAAAGATGCAGAAAAGGCGTTGTACCCGTAAGGATACAACGCCAGTTTTATTCGCCTTTGGCGAGTGATATTGCTGTGCAGTGATATTTGGACTAAAGTCCAAGTGATATTGCCTTCGGCAGTTTTGGGCGAATAAAATAACACTGAAACTGCAAGTTTTCAATAACACTATTGCCGCACGGCAATAATATCACTCCGACTTTAGGAGGAATATAACTTGAAAAATATTATCTATTAAACTATAATAAAATCAATGAGGTGATTTTATTGAAACAAACTCAAAACAAATTCCCCGAATGGTATTGGACACATGGGCTTCACGATGCCAACATTGTTTCGGCAATGAAAAAGGAATCGGATTGAAATCCAAGGGATAATTGCTTAATATTAAAAATCGATTGTGATGGCGCATTGTTTGAAGCAGATATCACCGAAATCCGTTTTTATAATTATAAAATCAAAACAAGTGATTTTGATGTAAGTTTACTAAATGGCGGATGGTGGTTATCAGATGAAGTGGTAACAAAAGGCGGACATTATTTGTTAGATTTAAAATTTGATACCGCTAAATGCAAAACAAAACATTTAGAAATTACATTTAGTCGAGCAGAGGTTATTAGAGATTAAAATGTTTGTTAGTTAGGTTAAGGGTTTTAGGTTCACCTAAAAAGAGAGAAATGTGCCGTACATTTTCCCTGCTTGTTGCGGTATGAGACAAAATTAAAAGCTGTGTAGAGATTTTCTACACAGCTTTTTTACTGTCCTTTAGAGTACGACCCTAAAGCAGTCTGTTTTTTTATAAATCTTATTCTGCCGGGGTTGTTTCAACAACAGGTGCCGGTTCGTCCTTTGCACAAAGAAGAAGGATACCGCCGATAAGGTTTACGAAGATAAGTGTAACTACCTTCCATCCTGTGGTCAACTGATCGTTCTTCATCTTAACAAGTACAATGATACCGAAAACTAGAGGAAGAATCGTCCAGCAGCCGCAGATCATACCGATAATAATAAATACTTTTGCTGCA
>JAXJVX010000170.1:0-1304 GCA_036308305.1 Acutalibacteraceae bacterium
GTGAGCCTAGAATGCCTTTATATATAGGATAGTTGATAATTGCCATAAACATACCTATAACACCGATTATGATGCCGTAAAGCATCGGATTTTCAATGCCGATCGTTTTGGAAATATCAGTCATCACTAGACTCATACCACTACCCATAATAATGGTACTGATGCTGCCGAAGATGTAAGCGAATACACTTGCAGGGCGCTTAACCTTTGTGTCTAACTCCTTGAGTTCATCAAGACAGGTATGCTCCTTTTCAGTGTACTGAGTGCGGATTTTCTGAACAAGAAAAGCTTGATCATTTTTATTCATAACAATTAACCTCTTTCTTTATTTTACATACGCATTATATTGGGACGGTGTTTAGAAAAGATTTGAGAATTGTTTCTGTTTTATTAAAATAAAAATCCCACTGATGTTAAAATCAATGGGATTTGACAACGGAGAATATAGCTTCATATACAACTATTCAGTTTCTTTTATATCTTTAACTCTTTTCTCAGATAACTGTTTATAAGTAATTGCAATTATGATAGCGGACACTATTGCTGTAAGAATATCGGATATCGGCATCGAGTAAAGCACACCGTCAAGACCGAAGAAGATGGGAAGGATAAGAGCAAAACCTACACCAAATACAATTTCCCGAATCATAGAGAGCATTGTAGAAGCAACTGCTTTGCCCATTGCCTGTAAGAAGATAAACGAGGCTTTGTTTATACAAGCGAAAACCATCATACAAAGATAAATGCGGAAAGCTTTAACGGCAAAATCAGTATAATATACACTTTCATTTGCTGCACCGAAAATCTGAATCAAAGTATTTGGGAAGAACTCAACAATAATCAGCGCTACCGCACCGACAGTGGCTTCAGCGATTAACAACTTAGTAAAGAGCTTTTTAACACGCTCCTTGAGTCCTGCGCCCATATTGAAACCAACAATAGGAATACATCCCGCAGCCATTCCGACTACAATGGATATTACGATTTGGAAAAATTTCATTACAATACCCACAACCGCCATTGGTATCTGTGCATATTGCTCTTGACCGAAAATGGTATCCATAGCACCATATTTGCGAATCATATTGTTGATGGCTGCCATAGCCGCAACAAGCGAAATCTGCGACAAGAAACTGCAAATACCAAGCACCAGTGTTTGATGTACAATCTTCGCTTTCAGTTTGAAATCCTCTTTAGAGAGCTTGACTACTTTGGTATGGCAAAGATACCAGACAGTAAGCACGGCAGTTGCGATCTGACCGGCAACGGTTGCAACAGCAGCGCCCATCATTCCCCATTTGAAA
>JAXJVX010000171.1:0-3756 GCA_036308305.1 Acutalibacteraceae bacterium
ACGTATAACAATACAACTGCACCGACCAAGGCGGGTAACTATACAGCCACCTTTATCGTACAGGAAACAGAAGACTATAAGGGTCTGGAAACATCGGTTGATTTCACCATCGCAAAGGCTAATTACAATATGAGGGGCGCGAAGTGGAATTACACCGAACCTTTCCTGTATGACGGTAAAGAGCATAAGGTTGAGGTCGTAGGACTTCCCGCAGGTGTTACTGTGGAAAGTTACGAGAACAACACCGCTACCACGGTGGGAGATTACTACGCCGAAGTAAACCTTACTTACGATGCCCATAACTACAATGCACCTACTATCGGCAAGCTTGGCTGGACGATATACAACGAATGGACTCCTACCGAGTATACGGCTACTACTCCGAACGGCAACGGTTGGCTGAACAGCGACTTTGTTATCACAGCCAATGACGGCTATAAGGTATGTCTCACCAATACCGCTAACGGTGATTGGAAGGACAATCTTACCTACAGCGGAGAAACCGCCGATGGCAGCGTTACCTTCTATTTGAAGAACGAAACTGACGGCACGATCTCTCTTTCCAAGACCATAACCTACAAGCTGGATAAGACAGCTTCTACCGGCAAGGTTGAGTTTGCAAACAGAACCGGTTGGGAGGAATTTGTCAATACCATCACCTTCGGTCTGTTCTACAAGGATGAAGTGACCGTTAAGGCTACGGCAAATGACAACCTCTCCGGTGCTGAAAAAATCGAATATGCTTCTTCTGACAAGGCAATGACCTTGGAGGAGGTAAAGGCGATCACCGATTGGACGGAATACACCGACAGTTTTGGTGTTACCCTGGAGGATGCCAAGAAGTTTGTGTACTTTGTCCGTATCACCGATAAAGCAGGTAATGTGACCTACCTTTCCACCGATGGTGCCGAGTATGATACCACGGCTCCCGTGCTTTACGGCATGGAGGACGGCGGCGTATACCACGGCGATAAGATCTTTAAGGCAATTGATGATAACTTCCTCAAAATCGAGGTGGACGGTGTGGATATTACCGATACCACAGAAGGCGATGACGAATTTAAGATCGTTGCCGATAATGCCGAGCATACCGTTACCGTAACAGATAAGGCAGGTAATGTGACCGAATATAAGATTACCGTTTACAAAAGGTATATGGCTACCTTTACAGACGGTGATGGCGGTTCCTATGAAAAGAATTTCAACTACGGCGAGGTCATTACGATACCTACCAATGAGTTCTTTAAGGATACCTTCCGAAAAACGGGATATACCGTTAAAGAATGGCAGGGCTACACCGAGGGAATGACCATGCCGCTTAAGGACCTTACCTTTACTGCGGTTTACGCACCTTGTGAATATACCGTTACCTTTGATCAAAACGGTGGAGAAGTAATCAACCCTCTTACCGTAACGTTCGGTGAAAAGTACGGCAGCTTGCCTTCCTCTGCAATTACGGGTCTTTCCGGCGGCAACAAGAATTGGTATCTTGTGGATGCAGATGGAAACGTTACGGAGACGAATATTAAAAATCTGACCATCGTTAGCACAGCGCGTGATCATAGACTGTTCATTAAGAGAAACGTGCTTGCTCCGAACGTAAGCATTGCGCTGACCGTGCCGGGCGGAATTTCCGACGGTTATCAGTACTATATTCCCGGTGCGTCTAATCGGGTGCTGACCGCAACCGTTGGAAATATGAATACCGATGTTTTGGACTATACCTATCAGTGGTATAAAGACGGAACAATTATTGAAGGCGCGACCTCCAATGTTCTGACTCTTGACGGCAATGTGTCCGATAGCGGTACCTATAAGGTGGAAGTGACTGCAACGCTGAAAGACGGCACCAATATCGTTGTAACCTCCAATACGGCAACGGCTTCTAAGGAGCAGAAGGTCAAGATACTGCACGCTACTAATACATTGAGTTACGATGCCAACGGTGGTGAAGGTGGCCCGCAAAGCTCCTATACCGGCGGCACAAACCTTAACGTTTCTAAAGAAGCACCAACCAAGGAGCACCATATTTTCATTGGTTGGAATACTGCACCCGACGGCACCGGCGACAGCTATAAGGCTGAGGATGCTTATACCTTTGCTAATGACAACGGAAACGGCGGCTGTGTTGTGACCTTGTATGCTCAGTGGAAGCTTGTGGAATATACCGTAACATATGTGGCAGACGGTGAAGCTGTATCTACCGAAATGGTAGGCCACGGTAAGGATGCAACTCTTCCTGCTGTTCCTGCAAAGGACGGATACGTTGGCAAGTGGGATAGCGATGGCAAGAACATTACCGGCGATACAACAATTACTGCCGTATATACGGTGATTCCTGTTGTAAAACCCGATGAAGTGAAGCCCGAGGATAAGACCGACCTTGAGGATACCAAGAAGCAGCTTGAGGAGATGTTGAAGGACGACTCCTACACCGATGACGATAAGAAGGACATCCAAGATGCCATTGACGATATCGACGATGCCCTTAAAGTGATCGGCAATGTAGAAGCAGTTGAAGAACTCATTGACAAACTGCCGGAGAACATAACGGGGAACGACGGAGATGCAATCAAGGCGGCGGACGATGCCTACAATGCACTTTCCGACTACGAGAAATCTCTTGTAGACGAAGCTGCAAAGAAGGCACTCACCGATGCCAAGGCAGCTTTGGCAGAGCTGAACAAGCCTGCTGATCCTAACTCTCCTGCAACCGGAGATAACAGCAATATGTTCCTCTGGATTGCACTTCTCTTCATCAGCGGCGGCGCAGTAATTACACTGACCGTTGTTGACAGAAAGAAAAGAATGGCAAGCAAAAGATAAATAAATCGCATTAGTAAAGGCGGTAGTGATTTGCTCACTACCGCCTTTCATCATCCGTAGATTAAGTCTGCATTTACAATTTCTGTGGCTCTGCTGCGAATGTTATTCATCCGTCCAACCCATTCCATTTGGTTATCCACCTTGAGTTTTTCCGTCACACCCTCACGCTCTGCCATCTGTTTTACGAGCCGAGAAAACATTTCTTCTGCCTGCTTGTCGATGTCTGCAAGGTATCCGTTTAGCTTGCCGCTTGTCAGCAGATTAAGATATAACACCTTGCGGTTTTGCTTGATATATCGCAAGTGCCGTTGTCCCCATACGCCGATAGGCTGTTGTTCTTCCTTCGGCAACTTCAAGCAAGGAATGTAATAGTCGCCTTGCAGTTCGTACCAAAGGCCGTTCTTTTCGTCATAAATAATCTTTTCCATAATCACGCCTCCTTGTAGATCACCTTAAATTTCTTTTGTTTCGCATCAATGATTTTCAGCAATACTTCATCCACCGCATCGGTGTACTTGCCGTTAGCAATAAGGTTGTTGCGCATTTCATTCAGGCAGTTCACAATCACCCTGCGCTCAAAATCATCAAGTGCTATGTGATACTTCTTATCACGCATATCGGTCACTCCTTCAGCAAGTCTTGAAACGGGGTATCTGTGGCAACAAAGGTGTCGTATGTAAAGTTAGCGCCCAATCGAAAGCCCATCATAAAACTATCAAGGTTGGATTCTCCGTTTACCACGCCCCACGCATTTACAAAGTCGAGAAACCTTTTCTTGTTCTCGCCGGAAAGTGCTTCGGTCAGAAATTCCTCGTTGAGCATCAGCACTTCCATTTGTTTCTGCACGGCTTTGTTCTGCTTGGTGCTTCGAGCCTGGGGATCGAGATTGCCGTAGTAAAATTCTTCAATAAATTTGCCCATATTGTTACC
>JAXJVX010000172.1:0-12351 GCA_036308305.1 Acutalibacteraceae bacterium
ATTCAGGATATGCTATCAAGCTTTGAGAAGAATGTGGGCACCGATTTTTCAAGATTTTCGGAATACTTTGCAGTGCAATTAAATGACACACATCCGGTGCTTGCTATTCCCGAGCTTGTATTACAGCTTGCACGCCGTGGCGTTGAATATGACGATGCTGTAAAGATAGCAAAAAGCACCTTTGCATATACCAATCACACGGTTATGGCAGAGGCACTTGAAAAGTGGGACAAGCAACTACTGAAAAACACTCTGCCCGAAATATTCAAAATAATAGACCGTCTTTCCCGCTCATTAAATGTGGAGCTTTGCAATATGGGGCTTTATACCGAACAGATACAACAAATGAAGGTAATTGATGGCGGTGTTATCAATATGGCACGCCTCGCCTGCGGATACTGCTATTCAATAAACGGTGTTGCAAAGCTGCATACGCAGATAATCAAAGAAAGCACCTTGTCAGATTGGTACAAGGCATATCCGCACAAATTTCAAAACAAAACCAACGGTATTACACCAAGAAGATGGCTCAAGGTATGTAACCCTCTGCTATCCGCTCTTATTGATGAAAAGATAGGAAAGGATTGGATATATGACCTTGATAAATTATCTGCACTTTACGAATTTGCAGATAACCCCGATTTTCTTGCACGTTTTTACGATATCAAGCAGCAAAACAAACAGAAGCTGGCTGAATATATCTTAAAGCATGAGGGGGTTGAGCTTAATGTAAACTCGGTCTTTGATATACAGATAAAGCGTCTGCACGAATATAAGCGTCAACTTATGAATGCGATTGGCGTTATGTATATCTACTATGGGCTGAAAGAGGGCAGCATTACGCTGTCTGCACCGTTGAGTGTGATATTCGGTGCAAAGGCGGCACCGGGATATGTAAGAGCAAAAGCAATAATAAAATATATCAATCGAATATCAGAGCTCATCAATAACGATAAGGATATTGGCGGTATGCTCCGTGTGGTATTTGTTAAAAACTACAACGTATCCTATGCAGAGCGGCTTGTATGCGCTGCCGATATCTCTGAACAGATATCAACGGCAGGAACGGAGGCATCCGGTACCGGTAATATGAAATTTATGCTAAACGGCACGCCTACACTCGGCACTTACGATGGTGCAAACATCGAAATAGTTGAAGCCGCAGGTGAAGAAAACAACTATATCTTCGGCGCCAGGGTGGAGGAGATAGAAAATATCCGTGAGAGCTATGATGCAATGAGTATTTATAATTCCGATGAAAAACTGCGTCGGGCAGTAGATTCGCTCATATCTCCGCCGATATTCAAAGATGATGAGGACTTGTCAGACTTGCACTCATCGCTTATTAAAGGTGCTGATTGGCACAAGGCAGATCACTATTTCATTTTAAAGGATCTGCCCGGCTATATTGAAACCAGACTTCGTGCTGTAAACGATTATACCAGCCGCGAGAATTACACTAAAAAGTGTGTTATCAACACAGCATCCGCCGGTAGATTTTCCTCTGACCGCACGATAAAAGAATACTGTGATGATATCTGGCGAATATAAATCCTTACAATGTGCAAAATATTAACGAAATAAGCATTATTTCAATCAATCGAAAGGATAGTATATATGAAAAGATTAATTACAATGGTCTTGTGTATCATTCTTTGTATCTCGCTTTGCTCTTGCGGTATGAAAAATAACACAGACAATACAGACAAGACAAACAAAACCGGTTCGCTCACACTTTGGGGTTCAGCCGATGACCAGAATATGCTTTCGGATATGGTCAGTGCCTTCCGCAAGGCAGGTGAAGATATTGCCGAAATAGGCGTTAAGGTAACGGGCGAGGATGTTGCGGCAGACGAGGCATTGAAGGATGTTGATGCCGCAGCCGATGTTTACGCTGTCAGCCATGATAGCCTCGGCTCACTTGTTGAGGCAGGTGCTATCTACGAAATAACCGGCACCCGTCTGAATAATATCAAGCAATCGGTATCCGCCTCCGCTCTTTCTGCCGCAACCTACAACGGCAAGGTTTATGGTTTTCCAAGCTCATCGGAAACCTATTTGATGTATTACGACAAGTCTATATATACAGAAGCGGAAGTAAAATCTCTTGAAACTATGCTTGCAAAAAAACTTGCCGACGGAGTATACAATTTCGGCATGAATTTCTCTGAAGGGTACTATGGAACATCCTTCTTCTTCACCGCAGGCTGTACCCTTTACGGTGAAAACGGTGACGATGCAACAAAGTGTGATTTCAATAACGACGACGGTGTAGCCGCAGCAAAGTATATCAAAAAGCTCGGTGAAATGAATGTGATCAACTGTGATGAATCAGAAGCGCTCTCACTTATGAAATCAGGCAAGCTTGCCGCGTATGTGACAGGTCCGTGGAAATCGGAAAATATGAAGGATGCACTCGGTGACAACTACGGCGTATGCGCTCTGCCAACTGTTGATATCAAAGGCAACGGCGACAACCGTCAGTTAAAATCCTTTTCAGGCTACAAACTATATGTTGTAAATTCAGCTACAAGCGATCCCGATACAGCGATGAAGCTTGCAGAACACCTAACAAATGAGGAAAATCAGAAAAAGCGTTTCACAACCAGAGCAATGCTCCCCGTTCACACTGCAGTTGCAGCACTTGACGAGGTCATGAAAGACGAAACAGTTGCAGCAACGATAGATCAGCTCGACAACTCCGTTCCGATGCCGGCAGTATCGCAGGTTTCAAAGTATTGGACTGCATTTGCCGCCTTCTCGGAGGACTGCTTCAACGGCAAAATTTCAGATGACGATATAAAATCCAAGCTCGATTCATTGGTAAATCAGGCAACCTCAAAATAATTTATGAGAAAAGATAAATTCACTGCGCTGTCCTATGTAATTATGGGCAGCGCCAACATAATAGGCGGACAAATAATAAAAGGTCTTATATTCCTTGCTGCCGAAGCCGCATACATCTTTTATATGATGCAGTACGGCTTTGACGCATTGGTCGGTCTTGTAACGCTCGGCACAAAGCAGCAAACAAGTGTATATGACGAATCACTTGGCTTTAATGTGACGGTAAAAGGCGACAACTCGATGCTGTTTATGATATCGGGTGTTGCCGCCGCGCTTATCACGGTTATTTTTTTACTCGTTTATATACTCAATGTTAAAAGTGCAATAAAGATAAGAAGTATTCTTAAAAAAGGCGAAAAGCCGCCATCGTTTTACGAGGAGGTATACACCCTTTTATCCTCACGCTTTCACATAACGTTGATGACGCTGCCGATAGCAGGTATTGTCATATTCACGGTGCTCCCCCTTATCTTTATGATACTAATTGCCTTCACCAACTACGACCGCAATCATCAGCCACCCGGAAACCTTTTTGATTGGATAGGCTTTGAAAACTTCAGCAATATGCTTTATAAAAGCGAGCTGTTATCCGGCACATTCTTTCCGGTACTTTTGTGGACGCTGTGCTGGGCGGTGATTGCTACTGCCTCTTGCTATATACTAGGCATTGCGGTGGCGGTGCTGATAAATCAAAAAGGCATCCGCTTCAAGCCGATGTGGAGAACAATACTTGTTATAACGATTGCGATACCGCAATTTATATCACTTTTGGTAATGCGAAATATGCTCAACGAGCTTGGCCCGCTGAATACTCTGCTGCTCGATTGGGGAATTATCGACAAAGCAATACCTTTTCTCACCGATACCACATATGCAAGGCTTTCGCTTTTTGCCGTTAATCTCTGGGTAGGCATTCCCTACACGATGATAATGGTGAGCGGTATTTTAATGAATATTCCCGAGGATATGTATGAAGCAGCACGCATTGACGGTGCAGGCCCTGTAAAAATGTTCACAAAAATAACGATGCCGCAGATATGGTTTGTGACAGCCCCTTTTCTTATCACACAGTTTATCGGCAATATCAACAATTTCAATGTCATATATCTGCTGACCGGCGGAACTCCGCTCTCTACCGACTATTATGTAGCCGGCAAAACTGATCTTCTGGTAACATGGCTTTACAAGCTAACCGCCGATGAAAAGGACTATTCACTCGCTTCGACAATAGGCATTTTAGTATTTGTTATATCCATTATAATCTCACTCACGGCATACCGCAGAACAGCGTCCTATAAAAAGGAGGATATGTATTCATGAGTGCAAAATCAGTAAAAAGAATTAAAAACGGTATTATATACGCCGTTTTGATTATTCTGTCATTGATATGGCTTTTCCCCGTGTTTTGGATAGTACTTACCTCCTTTCGTCAAGAGCAGGGCTCATTTGTAAGCTACTTTTTCCCAAAAGCTACACGCTTGATAATTATATACGTCTCTTTACCGAAACGCAGCTTTTTTCCTATGGAAAATGGTTTTTAAATACGCTTATCGTAGCAGTATTTTCTTGCCTTATCACAACTGTGCTCACACTCTCGGTTGCCTACGCTATGTCACGGCTTCGATTCAGGCTTCGCAAATCCTATATGAATATTGCGTTGGTACTGGGAATGTTCCCGGCATTTATGTCTATGATAGCCGTATACTATGTTCTTAAAACGGTGGGACTTACACAAAGCCTTTTAGCTCTTGTGTTGGTGTATTCAGGCTCAGCAGGCTTATCTTTTTATGTGGCAAAAGGCTTTTTCGACACAGTCCCCCGTTCGCTTGACGAAGCGGCACGAATAGACGGTGCAAATGCGGCGCAGATCTTTTACAAGGTCACGCTGCCTCTGTCACAGCCAATGATAGTATATACCGCTATGACCGCATTTATGGCACCGTGGGCAGATTTTATCTTTGCACGTGTTATAATGGGTGATAACTACGACAAATATACTGTGGCAGTCGGACTTTACACCATGCTGAGCCGTGAGCTTATTGATAAATACTTTACACAGTTTGCCGCAGGCAGTGTGCTTATAGCTATACCGATAACGGTTCTGTTTATCGCTCTTCAGCGATTCTATGTAGAAGGTGTCACCGGCGGTGCAGTAAAGGGATAAAATAAGAATCATAACCGTCACCCCCTGACGGTTATGATTTCTCTATCACCAATCGTGCTCAAATATCAATTCCCGAACATTTTACATAAAAAAGTGTTGACAAATGACTTTCTTCAAAGTATAATGTTTTTTGTGACGTCAAAAAGGCATTGTTGCGCCTTTTCGGAGGTTTAGTATGATTCTTGATCTGCGTGAGATTTTTTCTGAAAAGAAAAAATCGCTCCAAGTAGAGCTGCAATTTGATATGTCCGATTTTGAGCAAGCAGGCATCCACCCGATAAAAAAACCGGTAAGGTTTGAGGGTGCAGTCAAAAACACAGCAGGCATTGTAAAGCTTATCGGTACCGCTTATTACGAGTACTCAGCACCTTGCGACCGCTGTGCCGAGCCTCACAGTGAGGATATGTCATGCGAGCTGGAGCATATCATCGTGCAGGAAATATCCAATGAGGATGATGAGGAATTCATTATCGCTGAAAACATGCAGCTGGATATTGACGAGCTTGTACGCACCGACATCGTTTTAAATCTTCCGTTTGTATTCCTCTGCCGTGAGGATTGCAAAGGAATTTGTGCCGGATGTGGTAAAATGCTGAATTACGAGAATTGTATCTGCGAAAAGGAAATTGATCCGCGGCTTGCTGTATTAGACGATTTCTTCAACTAATATATAGTAAAATTAAGGAGGTGCCTTAACAATGGCAGTACCGAAGAGAAGAGTTTCTTCAACAAGAAGAGACAAAAGACGTTCCAATGTTTGGAAGCTTTCTGCACCGACTCTTACAAAGTGCCCTAACTGCGGTGATCTTATCAGACCGCACAGACTTTGCAAAAATTGCGGATATTACAAAGGCAGACAGGTTGTAGCAGTTGACAACGACTAATCAAAAACAACCAATAAACGAAAGCGGGAGGACGGTTTTTTAACAAAAACGGCTTCCCTTTTGTTTTTATTATCGAACGGAGACATATATGGTAACCATTATCGGCATTGAGCCCGGATCACTTGCACAAAAGCATAAGATTAAAGCGGGAGATAAAATAATTTCTATTAATAATAATGAAATACGCGATGTGCTTGATTACCGTTTTTACTGCACCGACCGAAAGCTTATTATCGTTCTTGAAACGGCTGACGGAAAAAATCGCAAGGTGAAGATAAAGAAGGACGAGTATGATGATATTGGACTTGAATTCGAGACATATCTTATGGACAAGCAGCGTTCTTGTATGAATAAGTGCGTGTTCTGTTTTATCGATCAAATGCCCAAAGGTATGAGAGAGAGTCTTTATTTTAAAGATGACGACAGCCGCCTTTCATTCTTGTTCGGCAACTATATCACGCTTACCAATATTGGAGATGACGAAATCGACCGCATTATAAAAATGCACATTTCTCCTATCAACATTTCCGTTCACACCACCAACCCCGAGCTACGTTGCAAAATGATGAATAACCGGTTTGCAGGTGAAAAGCTGAAATATTTGAAAAGGCTTTCCGATGCAGGCATAAAAATCAACGCACAGCTTGTACTCTGCCCCACGCTTAACGACGGCAAGGAGCTTGAACGCTCATTAAACGATCTTGCAGAGCTTTATCCTTCTATTGAGAGCGTTGCGGCAGTACCGGTAGGACTTACAAAGTTCCGTGAGGGACTCTATCCGCTTCGACCTTTTACCAAAGAAGAGGCAGCTGCGGTAATTGATACTATTGAAAAAATCGGCGACCGCTTTTATAATGAGTATAAAGACAGAGTTTTTTATCCGTCTGATGAGTTTTTTGCACTTGCACAGCGTGAACTGCCGGATGAAGACTACTACGGTGCATTTTTGCAGCTTGAAAACGGTGTTGGAATGTCATCTTTGTTTCTCGCTGAATTCACCCGTGCGCTTGAAGATTGCCATGCAGAGCCTAAATACAGCAAGATGACAATAGCGACCGGCAAGGGTGCATATGAATTAATGAGCAAAGCGGTATCGCTTGCAAAGAGAAAATGGAGCGGACTTGATATCTCCGTTACTGCGGTGGAAAATAACTATTTTGGACCGCTTATCACCGCATCAGGACTTATCACCGGCACCGATTTAATAAAACATATCAACGCTCTTGATAATCCCGGCACGGTGCTTATTCCCTCTGCAATGCTGCGAAGAGAAAGAGATGTTTTTCTTGACGATTATAGTATAGAGGATATAGAAAAAGCAACCGGAGGCAAGGTATTCGTCACGGAATGTGACGGCGAAAGCACATTGCAGGCATTTTTACAATAAGGAGGAAAAATCTATGGCAAAACCGGTAGTTGCGGTAGTGGGCAGACCTAATGTAGGTAAATCCACTCTGTTTAATAAACTTATCGGCAAGCGTGTTTCAATAGTCGACGACACGCCCGGCGTTACCCGTGACCGAATTTTCGGTGACTGTGAATGGCGTGCAAAGAAATTCGTTTTGGTAGATACCGGCGGTATTGAGCCTAAAACCGATGATATCATTCTTTCGCAGATGCGTACTCAGGCAAATCTCGCTATTGATATGGCAGATGTTATAATATTTGTTACTGATATGAAAAGCGGTGTGGTTGCCTCTGATATGGAGGTTGCCGCTATGCTTCAGAAATGCGGCAAGCCGGTGGTTCTTTGCGTAAACAAGGTGGATAAGGTCGGTGAAGTGCCGCCCGAATTCTATGAATTCTACAACCTCGGTATCGGTGATCCGGTCGCTGTTTCCGGCGTACACGGTCACGGCACAGGTGACCTGCTTGATGAGGTGTACAAGTATCTTACCTTTGATGAAGACGATGAAGAAAATGAAAGCCTTATGATAAATGTTGCCGTTATCGGCAAGCCTAATGTAGGAAAATCCTCGCTTATCAACTGCATTTCCGGCGAAAACCGTACGATCGTTTCCGATATTTCGGGTACTACCCGTGATGCGGTGGACTTTTCTATCGAAAACAAATACGGCAGATTTAATTTTATCGACACCGCCGGCATCAGAAGGCGCAGCCGTGTTGACGATAAGATCGAAAAATACTCGGTGCTGCGTGCTGAAATGGCGGTAGACAGAGCAGATGTCTGCGTTATTATGATAGACGCAAAGGAGGGCTTCACCGAGCAGGACTCGAAGGTTGCTTCGCTTGCGCTTGACGGCGGCAAGGCGTGTATAATTGCTGTAAACAAGTGGGATGCCATTGAAAAAGACGGCAATACTATGGAGCAATACCGCAAGCGCCTTATGACCGACTTCTCATTTATGACATATGCGCCGATTATTTTTATATCAGCAAAATACGGCACAAGGATAGACCGCTTGTTTGAGCTTATCAAATACACCTATGAGCAGAATACAATGCGTATTTCAACAGGTATGCTCAACGATCTGCTTGCAGATGCGACTGCTCGTGTTCAACCTCCGTCTGACCGCGGCAAGCGTCTGAAAATATACTATATGACACAGGCATCGGTAAAGCCGCCCACATTCGTGTGCTTCTGTAATAAAGAGGAGCTGTTCCATTTTTCATACAGAAGATATCTTGAAAATCAAATACGGCAGACCTTCGGACTTGAAGGCACTCCGGTGCGTTTCATCATCAGAGAAAGAGGCGAAAAGAATTGAGCACACCATTAGCTATCATATTGACACTTTTTATATTCGCATTGCTGGGCTACCTACTCGGCAGTATCAACGCAGGTATAATTATAACCAAGCTCTTTATCAAGACTGATATCCGTGAACACGGATCAGGTAACGCAGGTATGACCAATGTGACCCGTGTTGCCGGCAAGCTGCCCGGTGCCATCACATTCATCTGGGACTTTTTAAAAGGAGTTGCCGCATCGGGTATTGCTAGATATGCCTGTACACCGCTTCTGACCTTGTTCCTCGGTGAAAATGCTGATACACTTCTTAATCCTGCATTTGCCGCAGGTATTGGTGCGCTTTTCTGCATAATAGGCCATATGTTCCCTGTATTTTTCGGTTTCAGAGGAGGCAAGGGCGTTGCAACCATAGCAGGCGCAGGTATGTTTGTTGATTGGCGTGTTGCTTGCCTTGCACTTGCGATATTCGGAATCTTAGTGCTTACAACAAAATATGTTTCACTTTCTTCTATTATCGCCGCAGGATCTGCGTGGATAACTCTGTTCTTATTTTATGATCAGAGTATTACATACACCTATTTCCCTTTCTTTCAGTCAAGAATTATCGTAACTCTTTTGATGCTTTGTATGTCGGCAGCCGTCGTATCAAAGCACAAAACTAACATTGTCCGACTGATACACGGCAATGAGCGCCGTATCGGGCAGAAGAAAAAGGATTGATCACATTATGAGTAAAATATCTGTTCTTGGTTGCGGCGGATGGGGCACTGCCCTCTCAATGCTTTGTGCAGACAATGACCATGAGGTCGTTTTATGGGGTAAGTTCACCGATGAAGTAAATGCACTTAAAGCCACACGAACGACTCGATTGCTCGAAGGTGTCACAGTACCTTCTTCAATTAAAATAACCGATAATATAAATGATATAAAGAATTCGGATGTTGTTATTATTGCAACACCGTCTTTCGCCGTGCGTGAAACGGCACAGCTTATTGCTCCTATAATTGATCAAAATACCATTACCGTAAGTGTTGCCAAAGGCTTTGAAAAGGATACGTTAAATCGTTTTTCAACCGTTATATCTCAAGAAATCAGCGGCAGCGTTGTTGTACTTTCAGGTCCGTCGCACGCAGAAGAAGTCGCACGCAGAATTCCTACCTCAATAGTTGCCGCAAGCGATGATATGAAGGCTGCCGAGACTATCCAGCAGCTGCTTTCAAACGAGCGTTTCCGTATCTATACAAATTCTGATGTTATCGGCGTTGAGACCGGTGCGGCCTTGAAAAACATCATCGCTGTTGCCGCCGGAATATGCGACGGCTTAGGACTTGGTGACAACACCATAGCCGCCCTTGTTACAAGAGGTATTAACGAAATGTCAGCATTTGGCGTCAAAATGGGAGCCTTGCGTGAGACCTTTTCCGGACTTTCAGGACTTGGCGATCTGATAGTTACCTGCACCTCGCGCCACAGCCGTAATCGCCGTTTCGGCAAAGAGATCGGTGCCGGAATGGATGTTGCATCGGCACTCGCTAAGGTAGGCACAGTCGAAGGCTATTTTGCAACAGATGCAGCAAAGCGACTTTCTGACGGTCTTTGCGTTGAAATGCCTATCATCAATGAGTGTTACAGAGTACTTTACCTTGGCGGTGCGTGCAACGAAGCCATAAACAACCTTATGAACAGGTCGATGAAGCATGAATAAAACAAATGCTATGCGGCTTCTGGACGCAGCAAAAATAAATTACAGCGCGGTTGAATACGAGGTCGATGAAAACGATCTTTCAGGCATTCACATTGCAAATCAACTTGGTCAGGATAAGGAGTGCGTATTTAAAACGCTTGTTACAAGATCAAACAACGGTGTATACACTGTGTTTTGCATCCCCGTGGCAGAAGAACTTGATTTGAAAAAGTGTGCTGCTGTGAGCGGACATAAAAGTGTCGAGATGATAGCAGTAAAAGAACTTTTGCCTGTTACCGGCTATATCCGTGGCGGTTGCTCCCCTATCGGTATGAAGAAGCCGTTTGCAACATATATTGATGAAACTGCAATGCTTTTTGACAAGATCTTTGTAAGCGGTGGAAAACGCGGCACGCAGATATGTATATCTCCCGAAAACCTGATTGATTTTATCGGCGGAAAATATGCCGATCTTGTAAAATGAACAAGTAACTGTCTGTATTTGCAATGCAGGCAGTTTATTTATTTGCGTTTGTGCACAAAAATGTATAAATTTTGCAATATTACAATGCATTTTTGTGCATTTTATACTTGTTATATTGCAAAATTTGTGTTATACTTTTGATGGATAAATATTTTATAAAGGGGCGATCATTTCATGAAACGAATTATATCCATCGTTTTGGCATTGGTTTTGGTACTTACGTTAGTACCGATGGCATTCGCATCTGCAGACAACACATGCGAAAAAGTTATTATCACATTTGATGATTCTAGTGAGAGATATGCCGTTGCTCACACATATGACTGGAACCACACGATCGGTACAGTTGACGGTATAGACAGCGGCAATGTTGCTTATATAACACTTGCTTCATCAAAAGGCAATTCACTCGGCATTAAGCTTCCTGCAGGTTGGAGAGCTTATGAGCCTACTGCTATTAAGTTCTGGTTTAAGGCTGACACAGCAGGCACATACAATGTAGGCTTTGGTTCTACATTCGGCACTTCAACTACAGATACTACCAACGCAGCACTCTGCTCACAGGGGCTTACAGTTGAAGGTACAAAAGAAGGCGCATACGTTGAAGTATCGCTTGACGGAATTGCTCTTTCAGACATAGTTTATATGGCTATCAAGGGTAACGGCACTATCTATATTGATAATATCACATTGGTATGCGATGCTTCTATGAAGAATGCCGCTTATAATTGGACAACATTGGTTGACTGGGAAGACGGCACAAGTGCAGCAGTAACATCAGCAAGTGCAGTAACTGTTTCTGCTTCTACAGACGTTGCTACCGGTACAGTTTCAACATCTGCCGCTTCTATATATGCTAAAACAAGCGGCTGGGACAGCCAGGAGAAAACCAACTATATAACAATTGAGCTTGACGCTGATAAGATAGCAAATGCTGACGACATCCGTATGTTTGTTAAGCAGGAAACAAGCAGCTCAAAGGATCACTTCGGCGTAGTTATCGACGACGTTACTTATTGGAGAAAGAATGTTATAAGTAATTATTGGCAGGCACTCTATGTTCTTGATGAGACCTTCACTTCACAGGCAGATTCAACTACCGTAACTATGACATCCGATGATGTTAAGAAGGTTACTGCTATTAAATTATCATTCAATCAGAACACAATGTACGGTACAGATATCACAGCTGATGATATCGAATATGCTGTATTCGGTTCTACACAAGGAAGCGACGAAACTCCAAATGAATCCGCAACAAATGAACCCACCGAGCCTACAACCAAGCCCGATGTGCCCAAGTTAGTTACTGTTGCAACTGACGAAAAGGCTTCTATCAGACTTAATGCTTTGACAGGCATCCGCTTCTACACAACAGTTGACAGCGCACAGCTTGCTGAATACGAAGCAGAAGGCTACACAGTTGAGATGGGTACACTTATCTCAACAAAAGAGCTTGTTGGTGACGGCGAACTGAGCTTCGATTTCACAGGTACAAAGGTTGACGTTGCATTTACATCTGACGAGCTCTACACAGAAGACGGCTTCACAGGTGTAGTCGGATCGGTAGTAAAT
>JAXJVX010000173.1:0-1572 GCA_036308305.1 Acutalibacteraceae bacterium
AATCAGGCGATGCTGAAAGCATACTCGGTCTTGATGAGCCGAGCTACACTTATACAGATGATGAAGAGGAAACTATATGAAGCAGAAATATCTGGAATGCGGTAAGATTACGGGAACGCATGGTATAAGGGGCGAGGTGCGTGTTCATCCGTGGTGCGATAGCCCTGAATTTCTAACAAAATTCAAAACACTCTATACCGATAAAAGCGGCACATCAATTAAGGTTAGTGCAAGATCACATAAGAATATGGTCATTATGAAGATTGACGGTGTTGACACCATTGAACTGGCGGAAAGACTGCGTAATACCGTTATTTACATTGACCGTGATGACGCTTCGCTTTCTGATGACGAGGTCTTTATTCAGGATATAATCGGTATTGAGGTTTATGATGCTGATACCAATATATTGCTTGGCAAAATAAGTGATGTATCGCAGACCGGTGCAAACGATGTATGGCATATTGAAAAGGACGGTAAAGAATATCTTATACCTGCGATTGACGAAGTAGTTATTTCCGTTGATGTTGATGCCGAAAAAGCGGTCATTCGCCCTATAAAAGGAATTTTTGATGATGAGAATTGACATAATGACAATATTTCCGGAAATGTGTGAGAATTATCTTTCACAGAGTATTGTGGGAAGGGCACGCAAGGATGAAAAGGTACAGATAGTATGCAGAAATATCCGTGATTATACTACCGACAAGCATAATAAAACCGACGATATTCCTTACGGTGGCGGTATGGGCATGGTAATGCTTGCTCAGCCAATCGACGATTGTTATGCTGCAATATGCGAAGAAACTGCTACCAAACCGCACTTCATATATATGTCGCCTAAAGGCAAGGTTCTTACCCAACAGCGTGCAGTCGAGCTATCAAAAATGGATAACATATGTATTCTCTGTGGACATTACGAGGGTGTTGACCAGCGTGTGCTTGACAAGCTATGTGATGAGGAGATATCTATTGGTGACTATGTACTGACCGGCGGCGAGCTGCCGGCAATGGTGCTTTGTGATTCTATTGTCCGTCTTTGTGATGGAGTTTTAAAGTCTGAGGAGTGCTATACAGAGGAAAGTATATATTCCGGATTGCTTGAATACCCACAATATACCCGCCCTCCCGTCTGGCAGGACAGGGAGGTACCGTTGGTACTCATGAGCGGACATCACGCAAACATCGCAAAATACAAGCGAGATCAGAGTATTCTGGAAACTGCAAAAAAGCGCCCTGAACTGTTAAAAACAGCAGAGCTTACTGATAAGGAAAAAGCGTTTTTAAAAGAAAATGGTTATAATAGTTAATGTTTTTTGGATGTGCTGTTTAAAATATGTAAAAAATATTGGTCGATTTGCACAAATACCGACTTTTTGATTTTACTTGCTTTGACAAGATATTAGAACTTTTGATTTTAAGGTCGAATTTGCGAAACAGATAATTGACGGACGAATAAAATGTGGTATAATAACATTAGTGTTATTATGCTAAAAATAATGTAAAAATATAAGTATTCGGATTTCGAAAGGAACGTGTTTAGTTATGTATGTTAAGGATGTTGTTGTTCAA
>JAXJVX010000174.1:0-2651 GCA_036308305.1 Acutalibacteraceae bacterium
AACTGCGGTATCACGCCTTGTAATATGCGCTTTTGCCATTGCGTTTACTATCTTGTTAATCGTGTCAAATGTCTTGCTCTGCTCGCCGGCTTCAAAAATATAACTGTAAACCTCAAAGCCTGCATTCTCAAATGATATTTTTACCTTATCAAGGTATATGGCAGCAACATTTGAATCAGATACAATAAACAATCGCTTTGCCGAGGACAACTCACGGACAAGTTCTCCGCATTTTGAGAGCAGCCCCTTGCCTATCACAATATCATAATTCCTATTCAAATTAACTGTAAGTTTCTTCATATTATCCTATTCTCCGTTTTATCTTATCACCGTCATCAAGCATCTTTTCAAGGTTATCGCCGTCTGCATTGTCAATATATGATTTCATTCGGTTAAGGTTTTCAACAAGCATATCTATGTGACCAGTAAGATAATCAGCATTCTGTAAAAACAACTCACGCCACATCTTTGCATTTATAGTAGCAACACGGGAAACATCCTTATAAGAGCCTGCTGAAAAGCCGGTGTGCCGTACAGCATCGGGATCGGATATATAACAGCAGGCAAGAATATGAGGAAGCTGTGATGTATATGCAATAATGCGGTCATGCTCCTCCGGTGTACTGACAGTAACACCCTTAAAGCCCATATCATACGACAATTTTTCAAGAATAGAAACCTGCTCTTGCGATGCAGCTTGCGGTATAAGTATCATGAATGCGTTTTTAAAAAGATCAGCATCTGAACTCTCATAACCGCTTGTCTCCTTACCTGCCATAGGATGAGCGCCGATGAAGGTAAAATCGTAATTATCTGCGATATCAGTTAGGATCTTGCAGATATCACGCTTGATGCCGCAGGTATCAGTCACAATTGAACCTTTTTTAATATACTGAGCCTTATTCTTAACAAACTCTATTGTTGCAGCAGGATATATTGCAATTATGGTAACATCAGACTCACTCAATGCATCGTCGTTACCTATCCTATCAATAGTGCCATCAGTTATTGCACGGCTCAACACATCAGCATCTGTATCAAAACCGATAACAGTATGCTCTGTATATTTCTTTATCGATTTAGCAATAGATGCACCGATCAAACCTAATCCTACTATTGAAATGTTCATATACTCTCCACTTCCAAACAGAAAGCAGGTACGGCTACAATTCGACCGCACCTGCTCATTTCTTAAATGTGAACTGAATAAATACCGGTCAATTAAAAATTATCACAAGTAAAATAAACCTTACCAAAACGAAGGCTAAAGTGATAATATTTACGACCAAGCACTTTACTCATTTAAATCACCAAACTAATAATAGCACTGCAATCATTTTTTGTCAAGTGATAATTTAGAAATAACATCCTTGACCTTTTGTGAAATATCATCGGAATTTGCATCAACTATCACATCAGCAGCCGCCTTATATATTGGTAATCTGCCGTTCAATAGTTCTGTAACCGCACTTTCCTTATCATCACGCTGTAACAGCGGTCGGCTGTGATCAGACGCAAGGCGACGCATTACAGTTTCAACCGTTACATCCAGATAAATAACAACACCATTTCTTTTTAAGAGCTTTGTATTTGCTGAATTAAGTATCGTACCTCCGCCTGCGGAGATAATAATATTATCTTTTTGACAAAGTTCCTTTACAGCAAGATGCTCAAGGTCACGGAACGCTTTTTCGCCATATTCTGCAAAGATATCGTTTGTACTCATTCCCTGCTGCTCTTCAATATAACGGTCTATATCTATACTTCTCATATTCAGCTCTCGGCTCAATGCGCCTGCAAGTGTAGTTTTGCCCGAGCCCATAAAGCCTGATAAAACTATATTCATAAAACTAAAATCTCCTCTCTATCTCTCGGTCAGCTTCATCGCATAAGTTTTTGATGAAATCATCAGAAAATGTTGCACCATACCATATATTCTGTGCCCTTGCAGCTTGATAAACGAGCATTTGAATTCCATATGCACATTTTGCGCCATTACTTTCAGCAAGCTTTAAAAATTTAGTGTTTCTTGGATTATACACTGCATCAAACGCAGCAGCACTGCGGGTAATTATTTTTTCATCAACCGGAAGTTCATCTATAAGTTCTGGATACATACCCGCAGGAGTAGCATTAAGTATAAGATCATATCCACCATCCAGTTCATCACGGCATATAGCTTTAACACTTGTACCGAGAACGGAATTAACTTCGTTTGCAAGAAACACTGCTTCATGCACAAATCCATCACGAACTGCAACGGTAACATCACATCCTGCATCAGCAGCAAGATAGCACATAGTTCTTGCCGCACCGCCGCTTCCACAAAGCAACACATTGCCTTTCAACTCTATACCGGCAGTTTCAAGTGAATAAATAAATCCGTCGCAATCCGTATTGTATCCGTACAGCTTGCCATTCTCATTAACAACAGTATTAACAGCCTTTAGAAGCTCTGCCTTGCCTCGAAGACCTTCAAGATATTTAATAATAAAGGTTTTATGCGGAATAGTAACATTGAACCCGTCAAAAGAATATATCACATTTCTGAAATTCGGGTCATCTGCCGGCATCTGATGATTGGTATATGTAGCATCAAAGCCTGCATTTTCAAATAGTTTTTGGTGGATAAACGGTGACATTGAATGACC
>JAXJVX010000175.1:0-4641 GCA_036308305.1 Acutalibacteraceae bacterium
TATATCGACACTATGCAGGAGGACACTCTTGCCTCCTACCCTCTCACGTTAGAGGCACAGCATATGGATATGACCTCACTGCTTGAAACTTTTATGGGTAAAGCGGAGTCCGGCACAGAGCACGAAAATGATGCGGTTTATCAAAAAGCAATGTTTTACGAACTTGTCAATGCTTTAAGCTCGATGGAAAGTGAGGAAAACGATCTTAAGTCATTCAAAGAGTACCTCGAACAAAAGAAAGCGGATGAAAACGACACTTCAGGCTTTAATGACGCAATCAGCGGAGTTCAGTATACATACAACACCGACTTGCTTGTCTACACCAAAAATGTTGATGGCGATATAGTGCGTTCAGACACACAGGAATTGTTGCAGGAACTTTTAATCGAATACTTCGGTATGGACGTATCATCAATGATCAGTTTGGAAGAAAGTTACGGAATGGGTAGCGATTCCGCAATGGCAAGTATGTCACCAATGGCATCGTCAATGAACCTCTGGCAAGAGATGTTGCCGGGTGACAACGGTAAACTTATCAGCCCGTTGCTCGAAAAGCAGTATGATGTGATTTACGGCTCCTGGCCCACTGAATACAACGAAATCGTGCTTGTATTAGATGAAAATAATGAACTTGACGATATGACTTTGTACGCACTCGGCTTAAAGTCTAAGGAAGATGTTGATGCGCTTGCAGATGCCGCAGTCAATAAAACTCCGCTTGAAGCGAATGACAAAAAATGGACTTATGAAGAAGTCTGTGGAATGGAATTTCGTACAATTTTAGGCTCGGATTGTTATTCTTACGATGAAAACACAGGCACCTACACCGATCTGCGTGACACGCAGGCAGGACTTAAATATCTCTACGATAACGGTACAATTTTAAAGGTTTCGGGTATTATTCGCCCGAACGAAGATTCTGTTTCGGGTATGCTTTCGGGCGCTATTGCATATACATCAAAACTCACGGAATACATCATTGAAAATGCTAAAAATTCCGATGCAGTCCGGGCGCAACTTGATGATCCGTCTACCGATATTTTCACAGGTCTGCCTTTTAAAGAAAGCACAGGCAATTTATCTGATAATGAAAAGGTTGACGAATTTAAATCCTATATCAGCCATTTAAACGAGAGCGGTAAGGCAGATGCTTATATCAGCATTATGAGTATCCCAAAGCAAGAGCAGGTTGACACTGCTGTTGAACAATCAATCGGTTCAATGTCCCGTGAGGATATGGAAAGCCAAATGCTTCCTGCACTTACTTCACAAATGAGTGTCGATGAGCAAGAAGTCAAGAACTATCTTTCCGCAATGACTGATGAAGAATTTACCGAATTGTTCACTCAAATGATTGAACAGCAGTACAAAGCGCAGTATGCCAAAGGCGTAGAAGCACAGTTTGCATCAATGACAGATGCACAGTTAGCATACGCATTAGAAACTGCTGTTAATACATATACCACAGAGCAATGTGTGCTTTATTATGATGAAGTTCTCGAATTTTCAGAGTCCACCTATGAAGATAATTTGAGCGAACTTGGCTATGTTGACATCAATTCACCGTCAACCATTAATCTTTACGCATCAACCTTTGAAGATAAAGATGTTATCGAACAGGCAATCGCTGACTACAACGAAACCGTTGACGATCTTCAAAAGATAACCTACACCGATTATGTCGGACTTATGATGTCGTCAATCACGCTTATCATCGACGCAATCACTTATGTGCTTATTTCTTTTGTTGCGGTATCACTTATAGTATCATCAATAATGATTGGTGTCATTACTTTGATTTCAGTACAAGAACGCACGAAGGAAATCGGCATTTTGCGTGCGATTGGCGCATCAAAAAAGAATGTTTCAGGTATGTTCAATGTTGAAACGGGAATAATCGGCTTTGCATCGGGTATGATGGGCGTGCTGATAACATATCTGCTATGTATCCCGATAAACATTATTTTGCATCACCTGACAGGTATCAACAACTTGAGTGCGTATCTGCCTATTCCGGTTGCGATCATACTTGTTATAATCAGTATGTTGCTCACTTTGTTTGCGGGCATTATTCCCTCAAGAAGCGCCGCAAAAAAAGATCCGGTTGTCGCACTTCGTACAGAATAATATTTGATTAAAAAAGCGGTCGGGAACAACAACGGAGATCCGTATGATGACGAGGACTATATAAAAGACTTCAAACCGTTGTAGATAGGTTGGCTTGCCTGTGTGAGACACGGTACAATTTTATGTACCGTGTTTTAACTTTTATATAGAAAAATTGATAATTATGTGATATAATATATCATAAAGATGTAAAACGCTGTTTACAATGAGCCGGAAACTTTATTGGAATAACAGATTTTTCGGGGGTCTGAATATAAAATATACAAAGGAGAATAATCTATTGTGGAAATTGAAATCAAACAAATATCTTCTTTAGAAAAAGTATTTCTTGATTCAACTACTGATTTTAAAGAAACAGAAAGAGCTACAGCGCTTAAAGGCGAACGTTTTTCGTATCAGATAGCATTTAAATTATCGGAATATGGGAACAGTTTTGCAGATATAGATGTTGCGGTAGAATCAAAACTTGAGAAATATATAAATGTATATAATGTCGAAAACATTCCTGGAGAACTTACGTATTATCGTGAAATGTTCGGTGGGAGTGACGATGATTATCTTGTAAAGGGTGCAGGTTTATTTCCTGAACTGCTTGTTCCGTGTAATGGAATTATAAAAATCAAAGAAAATATGTGGAAAGCACTGTGGTTTGAAATTGTTATACCTGAAGATGTTCTGCCCGGTAATTACGAGATAACAGCAAACTTTTTCATTAAAGACGAAAACTTATCTTTCTCAAAAACATTTAATATTGAAATTGTTGACGCAGTTCTGCCTAAACAGGAACTTAAATATACCAACTGGTTTCATGCAGACTGTCTGTATACATATTATAACATCGAGCCGTTGTCGGACAGACATTTCGAGATTATATACAACTTTATGAAGACCGCGGCTGATTACGGAATGAACACCATTCTCACGCCTGTATTCACCCCTCCTCTTGATGTGGATGTAGGCGGTGAAAGACCGACTATTCAACTTGTTGAAATTTTGTATTCAAACGGAAAATATTCATTTGATTTTAAAAACCTGAAAAAATGGATAGATCTTGCCCATAAAGCCGGTATTGAGAATTTTGAAATTGCACATTTCTTTACTCAGTGGGGAGCAGAGTACACTCCTAAAATTATCGTTAACGGAGAGAAGAAGTTTGGCTGGCATATAAAGGCAACAGACTCAAGTTATAAAGAATTTTTGTCGCAGTTTGTACCTGCATTGATTGCTTTTTTAAAGGATGAGGGTATAAAAGATAATACTTTTTTCCATGTATCAGACGAACCATCACATAATAATCTTGAAAATTATCAAAAAGCAAAAAAAATTTTATCCGAATATGCAGAAGATGTGCCATCAATGGATGCGCTTTCTCATTACGAACTTTATAAGGAAAAGGCGGTGGAAAATCCTATTGTAGCAACTGACTGTATTGATAAATTTATCGAAAAAGGTGTAAAAAACCTTTGGGCTTACTACTGCTGTGCTCAGCCTGTAAATGTAAGTAACAGATACTTTTCAATGCCATCTGCGCGTAATAGAGTTCTCGGAGTTCAGCTTTATAAGTATGATATTAACGGATTTTTACATTGGGGATATAACTTCTATTATGCAGCAAGGTCAAGATGCTTTATAAATCCGTATCTTGTTACCGACGCGGGCGGCTCATTTCCGTCGGGTGATTCGTTTATAGTATATCCGGGCGCCGATGGAAAAGCGTTGAAATCCTTAAGGTTGCTTGTATTTAATGAAGGTTTGCAGGATTTAAGAGCATTAACTCTTGCAGAAAAACTTGTAGGAAGAGATACAGTGCTCAAACTAATAGAAGAAAAGGGCGAAATAAAGTTTGCAAAATATCCAAAAGGCGAATCTTATCTACTTGAACTGAGAGCCAAAATAAATGAACTGATAAAACAAAGTATCTGAAGATAGCACTTGATACATAAATATTTAATCAGCTTATAAGGCAAAAATGTAATGGAAGTGTTTTAATGCTATATCATAATTTTGGAAGTTATTCATTGATTGATAGTGAAACACCAAATTTCCATTTACCAGTGTGTTTTGCCCAAGCAGTGATTGTGTAAAAAGTATTTTATAATTAGATATAATATGGGGGTAAACTATGAAAAAACCGGTATTAGTAATTATGGCAGCCGGAATGGGCAGTCGCTACGGAGGATTAAAACAGATTGATCCGATTGATGAACAAGGTCACATCATTATGGATTTTTCCATTTTTGATGCAAAAAGAGCAGGATTTGAAAAAGTCGTATTTATTATTAAAAAAGAAAATGAAGCAGATTTTAAACAAGTAATCGGTAACCGCATCAAAAAATTCATTGATGTTGAATATGTATTCCAAGATTTACATAACATTCCTCAGGGGTTTGACGTTCCTAAAGACAGGGTAAAACCTTGGGGAACTGCACATGCAATTCTTAGTTGCATTGATGTAGTGGATGGCCCATTTGTAGTCATCAATGCAGATGACTATTACGGAAGAGATGCCTTTCA
>JAXJVX010000176.1:0-4632 GCA_036308305.1 Acutalibacteraceae bacterium
GATGAGATATGCTGTGCTGCTGCAAAACAGGAAGTCATAAGAAGATACTTTGCTGCTATGGGCGCTGTCCGTCAGGGTCTTGGTGAGCAAAGCGAGGTTGCAAAGATCGAGCTTATTATGAATAAACTCGGCATAACCGTAGATGACCGTCCGGTTGTAGCTGCCGCTCTCCAAAAAGCCGAGCTTACAAATGCTCCGGCTACATCAATAGAATTGACGGACGGCAGAATAGTGACCGGTAAGACAAGCTCGTTGCTCGGTGCATCCTCATCAATGCTGCTTAATGTATTAAAAGAGCTTGGAGGTATCCCCGATGAAGTTCAGCTTCTTTCACCCACTATCATCGAACCTATCCAGCGAATGAAAACGGGCGCTCTCGGTAATCACAATCCTCGCCTTCATACAGATGAAGTATTAATAGCGCTTTCTATCTGTGCCGCTACGGATGAGACGGCAAAACTGGCACTTGATCAGGTTCCAAAGCTTCGGGGACTTGAAGCTCATTCAACAGTCATACTATCCCGTGTTGACGAACAGACCTTCAGAAAGCTCGGTGTGAATATGACCTGTGAGCCGAAATATCAGACTAAAAAGCTTTATCATGCGTAAATAAAGCTAAGCCTTGACAACAAAAAGAATTTGTGTTAATATTAATTTACTTATGAATACCATTAAAAGCAATGACGAAGACGGCTGTTTTGTATAGTCGGTTACAGCGAGTCGGGGACGGTGCAAAGCCCGATACCGTAACAAAACATATTGCCTATCACTTCCGAGCTGCGGTGCGAACGATATTCTTCAATTAGCACTTGCCGGTTTTTCACCGTTATAGGAAACGCATATAGATGTATGCTGTAATGGGTGGTATAGCGAAGAAACATATTTAAGTCTTCGTCCTGTTATGGGGCGAAGACTTTTTATTTTATATTTACGGAGGAAACAGTATGTACGAGAAGGTAGATACCAATCTTAATTTCGTAGAGCGTGAGAAGAAAACAGAAAAGTTCTGGAGAGACAATCAGATTTTTGAAAAAAGCATTGAGGAACGCAAGGGCGGCAAGCCTTATGTGTTTTATGACGGCCCGCCGACTGCAAACGGCAAGCCGCATATCGGTCATGTGCTTACCCGTGTTATCAAGGATATGATACCCCGTTACCGTACAATGAAGGGTTGTATGGTGCCCCGTAAGGCAGGTTGGGATACACATGGTCTTCCGGTTGAGCTTGAGGTTGAAAAATTACTCGGACTTAACGGCAAGGAGCAGATCGAGGAATTCGGTCTTGAGCCGTTTATCGGCAAATGTAAGGAATCTGTTTGGAAATACAAGGGTATGTGGGAGGATTTCTCCGGCACAGTCGGCTTCTGGGCTGATATGGATAACCCTTATGTTACCTACGACAACAACTTTATTGAGTCAGAATGGTGGGCATTGAAGCAGATCTATGATAAAGGTCTTCTTTATAAGGGCTTCAAGATCGTTCCTTACTGCCCAAGATGCGGAACACCGCTTTCATCACACGAAGTAGCTCAGGGATATAAAGATGTTAAGGAACGCTCAGCAGTCGCAAAGTTCAAGGTAAAGGGTAAGGATGAATACATCCTTGCTTGGACAACTACACCGTGGACTCTGCCTTCAAATGTTGCGCTCTGCGTAAATCCCGATGAAGAGTATGTTAAGATCGCTACTGACTCAACTGTGTATATTCTCGCAAAAGCACTTGTTGACACGGTTATCAAGACAGAGTATGAGATACTCGAAAGCTATACCGGAAAAGATCTTGAATATACTGAATACGAACCGCTGTTTGATTTCGTAACACCCAAAGAAAAGTGCTGGTATGTTACTTGTGACAACTATGTAACTCTTACTGACGGTACCGGTGTTGTTCATATTGCACCTGCGTTTGGTGAGGACGATGCTAATGTCGGCAGAAAATACGGTCTTCCGCTTGTACAACTTGTTGATACCAAGGGTGAAATGACTGCCGAAACAAAATGGGCAGGCGTGTTCTGTAAGGATGCTGACAAGGAGATACTTGTTGATCTTGACAAGCGCGGACTTTTGTTTGACGCTCCAAAGTTCGAACACTCATATCCGCATTGTTGGCGCTGTGATACCCCGCTTATCTACTACGCAAGAGACAGCTGGTTTATCAAGATGACCGCTGTAAGAGAAAATCTTATCCGCAACAATAACACTATCAACTGGATACCTGAATCTATCGGTAAAGGCAGATTTGGTGACTGGCTTGAGAATGTACAAGACTGGGGCATTTCTCGTAACAGATATTGGGGTACTCCGCTTAACATCTGGGAATGTGAATGCGGTCACCGTCATAGCATTGGAAGCATTGAAGAACTTAAATCAATGTCTGACAACTGCCCTGAAGATATCGAGTTGCACCGCCCGTTCATCGATGCGGTTACTATTAAGTGTCCTCACTGCGGCAAGGAGATGAAGCGTGTACCTGAGGTTATCGACTGCTGGTTCGACTCCGGCTCGATGCCTTTCGCACAGCATCACTATCCGTTTGAAAATAAAGAACTGTTTGAATCGCAGTTCCCTGCTGACTTTATTTCAGAAGCAGTTGACCAGACACGCGGTTGGTTCTACTCACTGCTTGCAATTTCAACACTTATCTTTGATAAAGCACCTTATAAGAATGTTATCGTTCTCGGCCTTGTTCAGGATGAAAACGGTCAAAAGATGTCCAAATCCAAGGGCAATGCGGTGGATCCGTTTGATGCACTCGAAAAGTACGGTGCAGATGCTATCCGTTGGTATTTCTATATCAACTCAGCTCCGTGGCTGCCTAACCGTTTCCACGACAAGGCAGTTATCGAGGGTCAGCGCAAATTTATGGGTACTCTTTGGAACACCTATGCTTTCTTTGTGCTGTATGCTAATATCGACAATTTCGACGCAACAAAACACACACTTGATTATAACACTTTGAGCGTTATGGACAAATGGTTGCTCTCACGCCTTAACTCTACTGTCAAGGCAGTTGATGACAATCTTGGCAATTACAAAATTCCCGAAGCCGCCCGTGCTTTGCAGGATTTTGTTGACGAGATGAGCAACTGGTATGTTCGCCGTGGCAGAGAGCGTTATTGGGCGCAGGAAATGACACAGGACAAGATCAACGCTTATATGACGCTTTATACAGCGCTTGTAACCATTTCCAAGGCTGCTGCGCCGATGATCCCGTTCATGACCGAGGATATTTACAGAAATCTTGTATGCTCGATAGACAAATCAGCGCCCGAAAGCATACATTTGTGTGACTTCCCAGAGGTAAATGAAAAATATATTGATGCAACGCTTGAGTCAGATATGGACGAGGTTTTGAAAATAGTTGTTCTCGGCCGTGCTGCAAGAAACGGTTCAAACATTAAAAACCGTCAGCCGCTTGGCACTATGTATGTTAATGCAGCAAGCAAGCTCGGCGGATACTACACCGATATTATCGCAGACGAGCTTAACATCAAAAAGGTAGAGTTTGTTGATGATGCATCAGGCTTTGTTACTTACACCTTTAAGCCACAGCTTAAAACACTCGGACCTAAGTACGGTGCAAAGCTCGGCAAGATCCGTGAGGCTCTCTCAACACTTGACGGCAATGCTGCAAAGGCACAGCTTGATGCAACCGCCAGTTTGACACTTTCTCTTAGTGACGGCGACATCACTCTTACAGCTGAAGATTTGCTTATTGAGTCACAGCAGAAGTCCGGATTCTTTACCTTGAGCGACAACGGTGTTACCGTATCACTTGATACCGAGCTTACTGACGAGCTTGTTGAAGAAGGCTTTGTTCGTGAAGTTATCAGCAAGATACAGACAATGCGTAAGGATGCAGGCTTTGAGGTAATGGATCATATTGAGCTTGGTATTTGCGGCAATGACAAGCTTTCTGCCATCGTTGAGAGCAACAAGGCTACAATTATGACGGATGTTCTTTGTGACAGTATCGTTTCAAACTGTGATGGTTTCACAAAAGAGTGGAATATCAACGGCGAAAAGGTTACATTGAGCGTAAAAAAGATGTAATTTGATTTTAAAAAATGCGGCTCATTAAGAGCCGCATTTTCATACAAAATGAGGATTTTATGCAGGACTGTCATTTTACTGCACCCGGAATTTGGTTTCGCTTCCGTGCCGCCGCAGTTATTATTGAGGATGGATGCGTACTGCCTGCGAGCAATGATGCTCATGACTACTATTATTCGGTAGGCGGCGGTGTGCATGCCGGCGAAACAGCTAAGGATGCAGTTATCCGTGAAACCTATGAAGAAACCGGTGTTGAATTTGAAGTAGTCAGGCTTTTGTTTGTGCACGAAAATTTCTTCCTTGGCGAAGACAATAAAACACACTGTCATGAAATTTCATTCTATTTTTTAATGAAGTCCCGTGGCACGAAAGAGCTTAACAGCAACAGCTATTGTGCCTACGGCAAGGAACATATGAATTGGATTCCGATAAAGGACCTTAAAAACCACACGGCATAGGCGTTGTACCCGTAAGGATACAACGCCAGTTTTATTCGCCAAAGGCGAGTTGTATTGCTTCGCAGTTATATTCGGCTAAAAGCCGAGTGTTATTCGCTTTGCGAGTTTAGGAGCGAATAAAA
>JAXJVX010000177.1:0-6588 GCA_036308305.1 Acutalibacteraceae bacterium
TGATGAACTGGAGCAACGCAGGGAAATAATCTCCGTTTGCTTTCTTGCCATTGTTCATAGCATAGTTCTCATTGGGATTATACTGCGTCGAAGACTGGAAATTATACGCCGTCAAATCGTAATAAATATAGATCCAACCCGATTCGGGAACTCCGTAGTCGGTATTGTAACTGACATTTTTCCCGTCAAAATCGGACATCATATAGTCGTAGTTTGTATAAAGCTTGCCCGTGCTGTCCTTGGTAAAGGTGCGGCAGATACGAAATGCAGTATTAGTGGCGTTCTGAGGCATATTCACCCACATACCTACGCGAACCGCACTCTTTCCGTTAGCTACATCACGCCAGATCTGTGTTTCACCCGTATAGTACAGGTAATTGTAGATCCAATCGCCGACGCTCTCTGCGTTCAAACGGTTAAGCTTAAGCCCAAGAGAATACTCACCCGTCTTGACACGACCTCCGTCCTCTTCTGTAGCAAGAAAAACACTTGTACTTACATTTTCAATACTGTTGCCGTAATCTTCAGGATTGAGAATGGAATATTTCGCATCGGTGTACTTTTCATTTTCAGTAGCGATCCATTCGCCGATCGTATCGGTTCCGCACCAGTTGCTGATATCTCCGTCCTCGAAATCGAAGAGAACTTCGGATCCCTTGCCAAACTTAACACTTACCGAGGTAGAACCTACCGCAGAATCATGCTTATAGGTTGCAGTGATCACAGCACCAGTGATCGTTTCATCATCAGTAGCGGTGAAATCAAAGCCACTCAAGGTACCTGCAGAGGCATCCTTTACCGTCCAATCAAAATTGGCGGGGATAGAGTAGGCTTCGTTGTTGTTATACATAGCAATAACCTTCATGGAAGCGGTCTTACCGTAAGGAACGGTCTTCTCCTCTGCACCGAAGGAAATGCTTTCAGGATGAACGACACTAATCGACTTGGAGCCAACCACCTCACCGTTATCCATCATCTGTATATCTACATCGCCCACTTTACCGTTAGAGGTAAAGGTTCCGTTTTCAATGGTACCAAAGCTGTCGTCGGACAGTGTCCATATCACAGATTCTGGAATGCTGTTGGCGGGAGCATTGGTTGCATCAACGCCAATAGCGGAGAAGGTATAGCTTGTATCGGGAAGGAAATAATCGTAATCACCGGAAATGACCGCATGGTCAAAGGCTCCGTCTGCCACAGCAGTAGATACGATCATCAGGGTGTTGGATACGGCACGCTCTGCCTGACCCGAGGGGGTATTCACCGTCTCAAATTTGTCAGAACCCTCGCGGACGGCACCGAACGTAGCAGAGTTACCGCCATCCAGGTGAAGGGCCTCTACACAACCCAGCTTCAACATCACCTCGGCCTGCTCGTAAACGGTAAGACCAATGGTCTGAGGAGCCTGGCTACCGTCAGCGGTCATGGTGATGACCTTACCGTCAGCGGTAATACCGATGGTCTGGCGGGGATACTTGGTAGTCCTATCCAAGCCAGCACAAATCTCGCCGTCCTTAACCAAATGAATATAACCGCCAATAGCTTCCTTGATCTGCCCCTTGTACTGGGAATAATCACCCTTGGAGCCGATCATGACGGTACCGTTCTTCAGTACAGCAAAGAAGCTATATCCGTCACCATTGGTAGATACATCAACACCTTCCATAACGAATGCGCCGGTGGGAGCACCGTTAGTAATGTTATAATAAGATGCATTCAAGCCTGCAACCACTTTGAAAGGCTCTTCATAATTAGCCTCCATAGCAGCTACCTGCTCAGAAAGCGTCTGCATACCCCATTCTGCACACTGGTTGTCCTTGTAATTAGCGTAGAACTGAACAGTGGGAACAGAAGGGTCAGACGTGGTGATATACATTTCAACACGTTCGCCGTTACTATCGTACATAACAACCTCGTTCATAGTAACGCCGGGCGCCAATGTTGATTCATCGTCACTAATAATTGTATACCCAGCGTCAGCTAGGTCTGTAACGCTATTAGCAGCGAAGACTGACATCGGAAGAATTGACAATATCATCAATACGGCCAATGTCATTGCAAGAAATTTTTTCATTTCTTTACCTCCAAAAGTTCAAGTTTATATGTCCAACGCAAAAGCGTTTAGCATATCAAAGTTGGTTCTGTTTTTTTATAAATGGCAAAGCTAATGCGAAATATGCGAAATATCCTGCTTCTGAACGTAGCGATGCATTGTAAAATACAAGAAGCATACAAAGCACAGAAATTATCATTGCCATTTTACAAAACAGATGATTTGCATTTTCGCTTTTCAGGTTTTTAGCGGCAAAAACAAAGCAGAAAGCAAAAAACAAAAAGTACATTATAAGACCGATATATCCTGTTTCTAAAAATAGAAATGCACTTAAAAGCCATGTGTAGTGAAGGTCCGAATATGTACGGTAAAACGGTGTATTACATATTGAAAACGATGATGTATCGCAATTGCCAAGGCCCATTCCGAACAGCTGCTCTTTTAAGTCTGTTAAAAAGGTTTTGGATATTGTTGATATTGCAGAAAATCGTCCTAAATCGTCTTGGCCTGAATAGTTTGATGATGTTGAAAGGTTAAAAATATTTTCTAATGTCAGCTCGCTTCCGCTACCGAAAATCAAACTCAACACAGAACTTGCAAATATCATCAACATTGCTGCAAAAAATAACAACACAAATTTACGCAGCGAGAATTTTGTGAGAAATGCGGACATTAAAATAATAACTAAAAATACAATAAAGAAAAATTTAAGTTCAGCAAGCGCTGAAATCAACAATGCAACACCACATTTTGCAATACACGACAGTATGCCTTCGCGATTACTCATAAACTGCAAGATGGACTTGCTTATTACCACACTGAAAAAGATAATAGAATACGCATTACAGCCTTTTTCAACACCGAAAATTCCGCCAAGAAAATCCTGGCTATAGCCCATATAAAAATATTGGACAAACGAAACAATTGCATTTATCCAAAACACTAAATCTAATAGTTTTAAACAAGCGTTTGCGTCTTCTTCACAAAAAAACATTGCAAAGCCTAAAAAAGCAAAATAAAACCTGAAATTATTTCGAAATCCCCACAAATAATAATATATCGACTGGAAATTAACCGCATATACCGATAATGTATATAAAAAGAACAAGGCAATAAACGAAACTATCGGAACTATATCTTTTGAAAAATTTCCTTTTCTGTTTAGCAGCATTAAAACTACAGTGAGTACCCAACAAGCATCAACAGTATATTTAACTATGCTCGCTACTCCCAAAAAATCCAACAAGAAAGAAAAAAGTAATGGGAGCGCAAAAACATATAACATCAAAAATTGCGGCAGAGTTCGTTTTTTTATTGAAATATTAAGTTTTCCGACTTGAATTTTTGCCATAAAAATCTCCAAAACTAATTTTGCGCATTACACCGCAATAAAATAGAACACAGTGGATAACATCTGATTTTTAACACTCTCCAAAACACTCTTGGAAGACGACCGTCTAATTTAATTACATCATTTTTTAAGGTTTCTCTTAAAAGCTGATTGTTATATATTTTTTTCAGTTCTTTCTTTTTTTCCTCTTTTGAAAGCTCTGATTTGACAATTTGCATCATTGTGCCTAATGTAAACCCGTGATAACGAGACTGAATATGCGCTAAAATTTTGTCCGGCAATTCCGACTGTTTTACATACTCCATACTTTTCTTCAAAAAAACATCATTCTGGGCTTGCCGCTCTTTATTGTATTTTCGTGATAATGAGTTATTTCGTATGCAATAATAATACAGATCTTCAGGAACGATCGTAACTATTGACACTTTAGAAAAAAGCTCCAGTGCAAAATAAGCATCTTCTGAGATGATTTCGCGTTCAGATTTAAACTTTATATCATAATGTTTAATTGTATTTAAACTATACATCTTTCCCCATGCACTAACACCGAAGTTCATTTCATATGTAAACATATATGGAAGAAGATCATTTCTGACTGCATTATCTTCAAATTTTAATGTAGGTGATTGTATTTTCTTTTGTACAATTTCACCATTTTCATGAGCTATATAATTTCCGAAAACTACAACATCTGAATTATTATTAACAGCATTACAAACGCACTTTTCAACAACGGTAGCATCAACATAATCATCACTGTCAAAGAAAAAGATATATTCACCTGCAGCATTTTCAATGCCGGTATTACGGGCCATACCAAGCCCTTCGTTTTTCTTATGTATTACTTTGATCCGAACATCTTTTTGAGCCCAATTATCACACATAGCAGGACAATTATCAGGAGAACCGTCATCAACAAGTATTATTTCGATATTTTTATATGTTTGATCTACGATACTTTGAATGCACCTATCAAGATACTTCTCAACATTGTATATAGGTACAACCACAGTAACCAACTTGTCCATACCAATACTCCTTTCAGCAAAATTGCTAGTTCTTATCTTGTAATAACTGATTGTAAATTGAATTGTAATACTCGACTTTTTTACTCCAAAGATATTTTTTTGCTATCTCTTTAGCATTATCTCCACGCCGTTGAACCTCGCACACATCAGACATACATTCTAATATAGCATCACACAACCCGTTTACATAATCTTCACGAGCATTTCCGGAATAAAACCATCCCGAATTTTCATCGAGCAAAATTGCACCGCCAAACTTATTTATTGTGATAACCGGAATGCTTTTTGACATTGATTCAAGCAATACTGAGCCCGTGGTCTCACGCAAGCTTGGCATTACGAATACATCAGCTTTTTCGTACTCTTTTGACATATCTTCAAAAGGAATTCTGCCAACAAATACGACCTTATCCTCTAAACCTAACTTCTTTACTTTGGTTTCAAGATAGTCTTTCTTTGATCCTTGACCTACAAAGCGACACATATAATCAACATCTTTGGGTAATTTCTTCAATGCATCAAGTAAAAAGCTGTGTCCTTTTCGATATACAAGCCTACCGGCAACAAGAATTGTAAATCTATTGTTTGTATGAGGTGTTTTAATAATATCGTCTTCACTAATTCCGATTTCAGAGTATACATTATAAGATACATCCCTCACTAAATCAGACAGATATTCACTCGTCTCTTTGTTTGCAAACAAAATATAGTCACATTTTACCAGTTTCTTATTGAATTTATATTTAATACTATATAACTTGTTCATAATGGCTCTGGCATACTCGATTGACATATTACCCTTAGCATATGATCGTAATCCTCTTGGCAAAAACTCACCACCACCAAGCGGACCACATACAAATTTAGTATTTTCTATGTCAGCATAGTTGCCGATACTACGAAACTCTACAGGAGTAATCTGATGAATAATATCGATATTTTCTTTTTCGCAAATGGATTTAACAATAGGGAATGCCCTGCGGTGCCAAAAATTCAATCTAATTGAATATGTAACTCCTTTAAAAACTCTTTTGTATACATTGGGTATATCAACAAAAAAGAATCTAATGTTTTGGATCAGGTGCTTTTTCAAATATGCCTCAATAGCTTCTCTGTGTTCCTCTTTTGTAACCACAAAAACATTATTTGATTTACTGCTCTCTATTGGAATATTCCATCCAATTTTATTTTCACTGCCGCTATCAGGTAAACACGAATATGCAATATATAATATATTCATCAAAGAAGTTTCCTTTCACAACTGATAATTATAGGTATTACTAATGCATATCCAAAGAATTATTAACAGCATTGTTCCAATCATATTCTAACACGGCACTTCTGGAATAACAATTATTTTCTGCTAATGCTTGTTGTATTATGTTGTTCAAGTGATCACTATCCATTGAATCTAAAAAATAAAACCCATGTTTTCCTACAAATGACTTCATTTCTCCGTAATCGGTAGTAATAATCGGTTTATTACACGAGGCTGCTTCCAAACAAGACAATGGCACATCGATACAGTTACCGAGCTCCTGTACCGGAAAGAAATACACATCGGACATCTGATAAATTTCCTCAATATTTGAAGCATACTCATCGAAAATTTTAATGTTAGAATGATTTAAAAGCTGTACTTTAAGATCCTCGTCCTGTTCATCTTTAAACAGCGTGCTGGTAACTAACAATACCTGATACCTCTTGTCGATCTTCATTAACTCGCCCACATTTCTGCCATATTTCAAATGACCTACATGAAGTACTAAAGGTCTTTCAGGATCAAAGCCATACTTTACTTTAAGTTCTTTAACTTTCTCCGATGACACGGGTACAAATCTTTCTGTATCAACTCCGGTCTTCAGATATGTTGCCTTATCGCCTACAATCGCATGATAAAAGTCATATGCTTGTTTTGATATAGCAATGACTTCAGCTTTGCTACTCCGCAATATCATCCTTGAAATACGGCTCATAGAGCGCTGCTGAACCAGCATAACCTTCAACCCACATCGAGCAAAAAGCGACAAAATTCTGATTCGTAATGCAGTTGTCAATGAAGGCGCCGGAAACGGACTATACAAAACCGGTTGTTTCTTACTTTTTATTATTGAAATCAGTTAGAGATTTAGTAAAAGCTTATTTATTGGTAAAAA
>JAXJVX010000178.1:0-8000 GCA_036308305.1 Acutalibacteraceae bacterium
ATTTGCAAGTTCAAGCAATGGTGTTTTTCCGATAAGTTGATCAGCAGATGTATATATTTTTGACATAACAATTATCTCCTTTATTAATTAATTGCATTAAAGCCGTTTTGCAGGTCGGCGAGGATATCGTCGATATGCTCAGTTCCGATTGAAAGACGGATTGTGTTTGGTTTGATGCCTTGATCAATCAGTTCTTCTTCATTCAGCTGGCTGTGAGTAGTAGTTGCAGGATGGATAACAAGGCTCTTTACATCTGCAACATTGGCAAGCAGTGAGAAGATCTTCAAGCTGTCGATGAATTTATGTGCTTCTTCCTGACCGCCCTTAATTTCAAATGTAAAGATAGAACCGCCGCCGTTCGGAAAATATTTTGTGTATAGCTCATGGTCGGGATGATCAGAAAGTGACGGATGATTTACCTTTTCTACCTGCGGGTGGTTTGCGAGGAATTCAACAACCTTTTTGGTGTTTTCTGCGTGACGCTCAAGACGAAGTGAAAGAGTTTCAATTCCCTGCAAAAGAAGGAATGCTGCAAACGGAGAAATAGTTGCACCGGTATCACGGAGCAATATAGCACGGATATATGTAACAAATGCTGCAGGACCTACTGCTTTAACAAATGATACTCCGTGATAGCTGGGGTTAGGATCAGCTATTGCCGGATATTTGCCGCTTGCCGCCCAATCGAATTTACCGGAATCTACGATAACACCGCCGAGTGTTGTGCCGTGACCTCCAAGGAACTTGGTTGCCGAATGGACTACGATATCTGCACCGTGCTCGATAGGACGAATGAGATAAGGTGTGCCGAAGGTGTTATCAACAACAAGCGGAAGTCCGTGTTTATGCGCAAGCTCTGCAAGTGCATCAATATCCGGAATGTCGCTGTTGGGGTTACCCAGAGTTTCAATATAGATCGCTCTTGTATTATCCTGAATAGCAGCCTCTACTTCTGCAAGATCGTGAATGTTTACAAAGCTTGCTGTGATACCGAAGTTCGGAAGGGTGTGTGCCAACAGATTATAGCTGCCGCCGTAGATAGTCTTTTGTGCAACGAAGTGACCGCCGTTTTGTCCGAGTGCTTCAAGTGTATATGTAATAGCCGCTGCACCGGAAGCGAGTGCCAAAGCTGCTACACCGCCTTCAAGGGCTGCCACACGCTGTTCAAGAACATCCTGTGTGGAGTTAGTTAATCTGCCGTATATGTTTCCTGCATCAGCAAGACCAAAGCGGGCTGCTGCGTGTGCTGAATTCTTAAACACATAAGAAGTGGTTGCATAAATCGGTACTGCACGGGCATCCGTTGCGGAATCAGGATTTTCCTGACCTACATGTAGCTGTAAAGTTTCAAATTTATAGTTAGACATATTCGTAATTTCCTTTCATTATTGAATGCTTAATGTATGTTTTCGGGTATCAATTTACTTGCACATACATCGACACATTCGTCCGAATCGGAAATTTGATCTGATGAGTTTTTCAAAATAGTTTTTCATAGAATCGCCTTATTCGTTTAACACACCTATCTAGTAGGTTGGTGTTATTATAACACGACATATCTCCCTTGTCAATCCCTTTTTTAAAAGAATTTCTAAATTTTTTAGAAGAAAAAAGGAGGCACTTTGTGCCTCCTTTTACTAAATTTGATTTAAGACAACATTGCTCTGTCGTTTGCGAACTCCTTGCCGCTTGCCTTTGCAAACATCCCCAAAAGATCCTCAACGGTAAGCTTCTTCTTGTCTTCGCCCTCGATATCAACGATGATACGACCCTCGTTCATCATAATAAGTCGATTACCGTGAGCAATTGCATCCCTCATATTATGAGTGATCATAAGTGTAGTAAGCTTATTTTCATTAACGATCTTATCGGTAAGCTCAAGCACCTTTGCAGCCGTTTTCGGATCCAGCGCCGCCGTATGCTCATCCAAAAGCAGCAGCTTAGGCTTGATAAGCGATGCCATAAGCAATGTGATAGCCTGACGCTGGCCGCCCGACAACAGACCGACCTTAGTTGTAAGACGATCCTCAAGTCCAAGTCCTAATGTTGCGAGCAACTCCTTATACTCCGCTTTTTCAGCAGCACGGATGCCCCAGCCGAGTCCTCTGTGCTTACCTCTGCGCTTCGCAAGTGCAAGGTTCTCAACTATCTGCATATCTGCGGCAGTACCCATCATTGGGTCCTGAAACACTCTGCCGAGAAACTTTGCACGCTTATATTCTGGCATTGATGTAATATTCACGCCATCAATAACAACACTGCCGCAGTCAAGACGCCAAGCGCCTGAAATCGCATTGAGCAATGTTGATTTGCCGGCGCCGTTACCGCCGATAACAGTTACAAAATCACCGTCTTTAAGTGACAAGCTCAAATCATTCAGTGCCACCTTTTCATTAACGGTGCCGGGATTAAAGGTTTTAGTAATATTCTTTATCTCAAGCATTTGTGCGTCTTCCTTTCACTTTTGTAAAGAAGATATTTTTCTTCCAATAAGGTACTGCAAGGAAAACTGCTACTACAACTGCAGAAAGCATCTTCAAAAGATCGGCATCAAGACCGAGGAAGATAACGGTCTGATATACAAAGTAATATACAACTCCGCCGAGTATAACTCCAACAAGTCTTACAGCCATATTCTGCGAAATTCTTGATATTACTGCTTCGCCAATAATAACTGCTGCCAAGCCGATAACGATAGCGCCTCTGCCCATATTGATATCTGCAAATCCCTGATATTGTGTAAGCAATGCACCGGAAAGAGCAACTATACCGTTGGAAAGCGAAAGACCGAGTATCTTTGTGAAATCGGTATTGATACCCTGCGCGCGGCTCATATTGATATTGTTACCGGTCGAACGGATAGATGTACCAAGCTCTGTACCGAAAAACCAATAGAGCGCAGCAATAATAACCACTATAACACCAATCAAAACAACAATTGCCATTGTAGGATCAATAGATGCCAACAGCAGCTTGTAATTACGGCTGGGCAGCGCAACATTTGCCTTACCCATAATTTTTAAGTTTACCGACCAAAGCATCTGTTGGGTCAGAATACCTGCAAGAATTGCAGGTATGCCCATATAGCTATGCATGATACCTGTTAATAAGCCTGCTATCAAGCCTGCAAGCAATGCGACAAGCATTGCCACCCAAACATTCACATTGTTTGCAACAAGCACGGCGCATACCGCACCGCCGGTACAGATAGAACCGTCTACCGTAAGATCGGCAACATCAAGAATTCTGAAAGTAAGGTAAACGCCTATCGCCATAATGCCCCATATCATACCCTGAGCAGCGGCACCGGGAAGCGCTCCAAGCCAATTTAAAAACATTTCTCTAAACCTTTCGTTTATGTATTATATATACCACGAATAAGTCCTTGACTAAGCAAGGACTTTTTTTATATGTGTGTCCTATAAAAACTATTCTATAGCGATATATCCTGCAGCTTCAAGAGTTGCTGTATCGATACCAAGCTCACCGCAGATAGTTTTGTTATACTTCTTGGTGAAGGTTTCAGCATAAGCGATCTCCATCTCTTCAACCTTTTCTTCGCCCTTGAGGATCTTAGCAGCCATCTTGCCGGTAGCTACGCCAAGATCATAGTAGCTGATAGAAAGTGTTGCAACACCGCAGCCCTTGCAGATACCCTCTTCACCTGCAACGATAGGAGTCTTTGTGGGAAGAACCGCACCGTTGATAGCTTCTGTGCAAGAAGCAGCAGTATTATCAGTCGGAACATAGATAACATCCGAAGCTGCTGCAGCTGCCTTTGCAACTGATGCAACATCGTTTGAGTCTGAGAACGGATAATCTGTGCAGGTAACGCCTTTAGCTTCCAGAGCTTCTTTTATAACCTTTACCTGGTACTTTGAATTTGCCTCTGCTGAACAGTAAAGCATACCAACTGTCTTTGCATCAGGGAACAATTCAAGTATCATAGCAGCCTGCTGATCGAGCGGAGCCAAGTCAGATGTACCGGATACATTTGTACCTACAAGTCCGTCAAAGTCCTTAATATCAAGCGCTGTACCGTATTCGGTAACAGATGTGCCGAGTACGGGGATTGTTGCAGTACCGTTGGCAGCAGCCTGCAAAGCAGGTGTTGCGTTTGCCATGATAAGGTCAACCTTCTTTGTTACAAAATCGTTGATGATAGTTGTACAAGCAGCTGTATCATTCTGCGCATTCTGATTAATGAACTCAACATTGCCTTCGCCCAGTGCATCAACAAGAGCATCCTGAAAGCCCTGTGTTGCTGCGTCAAGAGCATCGTGTGTAACAAGCTGGCAAATACCTACTGTATATTTACCATCGTCACCACAGGATGAGAGTGCAAAGCATGTTGTGAACAGCATTGCAACTGCCATAATAATAGATAATACTTTTTTCATTTTTATTTCCTCCAAGAATTTGTTTTATATCAATCATCCCAACTGTAGAACGATCTATATACATAAAAAGTCCCTGCAAATCAAACAGGGACGAATTTATTTCGCGGTACCACTCTGCTTTCGTACTGACCTTGCGGTCAATACCTCATAAGGCTAAAAGTCTTAACGATGTAACGGTCGCACCCGTTGTACCTACTGTAAAATTCAATACACTGCTCGCAGAATGTATTTCAAACAGACTTTGCCGCTGCCTTGCACCAACCGGCAGCTCTCTGCAGGCTCTTTTCTGCCCTACTCTTTCTGCTCAAACGCATTTATCTTATATATGTGATTATTCTATCAGTATTTTTTAACTATGTCAAGTGGTTTTTGTAACTTTTGCGAAAATGATCTGCAGTCATTGCGCAGACGGGGTATCACCGGTTTTTATCCGCTATTCCGCAGCAATAGCTGTATACCCCGCTGCTTCGAGTGTTGCCGTATCAATGCCGAGTTCTTCGCAATTTGTTTTGTTATAAACCTTCGAGAAGGTTTCGGAATAAGCTATTTCCATCTCCTCGATCTTTTCTTCGCCATTCAGTATCTTTGCTGCCATCTTGCCCGTAGCTACACCGAGGTCATAATAGTCGATACAAAGAGTTGCAACACCACATCCGCCGCAAATACCTGCATCACCGCCGACAATTGGAGTTTTTGTGGGAAGAACTGCACTATTGATAGCTTCCTTGCAGGTTGCTGCTGTATTATCTGTGGGTATATAAAGCACGTCTGATGCAGCCGCTGCAGCCTTTGAAACGCTGGTTACATCATTTGAATCTGTAAACGGGAAATTGGTGCAGGTAATGCCTTTTTGTTCAAGGTATTCTGTAACCTTTTTAACCTGGTATTCCGAATTCGGTTCTGCCGAGCAATAAAGCATACCGACTGACTTGGTGTCGGGGAATAATTCAAGCAGCATTGCAGCCTGTTCATCGAGCGGAGCTAAGTCAGAGGTGCCCGAAACATTTGTGCCTACAAGACCGTTAAAGTCTTTAATATCAAGTGCCGTACCGTATTCGGTAACAGATGTGCCGAGTACGGGAATAGTTGCCGTACCATTTGCAGCAGCTTGAAGTGCAGTTGTGGCATTAGCCATAATAAGATCAACATTCTTTGTTACAAAATCGTTGACGATAGTTGTACAGGCAGTTGATTCGCCATGTGCATTCTGGAAAATAAATTCAACCTTATCTTCACCGAGCGCCTCTTCAAGCGCATCCTTAAAGCCCTGTGTTGCCGAATCAAGTGCAGCGTGCGGCATCTGCTGAACGATACCAACCGTGAAAGTGCCATCATCACTGCAGGATGACATTGAAAAGCACGCTGCAAACAACATTACGACGATCATAACTATTGATAATATTTTTTTCACGCTAAATTCCTCCAAATTTCTAAAATAAAACGCCCCCGTTTTTCAACAGGGACGAATAAATCGCGGTACCACTCTGCTTTCGTATTAACCTTGCGGTTAAAACCTTATAAGGCTTAAAAGTCTCGGCGATGTAACGGTCGCACCCGTTGTACCTACTGATAAATTTCAATACACTGCTCGCAGAATGAACTTCAAACAGACTTTGCCGCTACCTTGCACCGACCGGTAGCTCTCTGCAGGCTCTTTTCTGCTCTACTCTTTCTGCTCAAACGCATTTATCTATATATTATGTTATATATTATCATAAATTTATGGTTTTGTCAAGAATTTTTGTGTAAAGTGCAATACATCGACTTGTTCAAGTTGCAAAAATAGCAGCTTATCTCATATATTTATTTCTTTTCCAGCTCTTCAATACGCTTCTCAAGTTCATTTAATTTTGATTCGTGCGCTCTTGAAAGCTCAAAAATTATCCACATTATAAATCCAACAATTATTGAAACTGCAATTTCGAGTAAAATAGGATCGCCGGATACAATGAGTCTCCAGCCGCCGAAAAACACCGCTAAATATATACATGCAAAACAAATTAGCGTAGAAACAAGCCAATGAAGTAACATTTTAAACTTTCGATTTTTCATTTAATATCTTCCTTTAACATAATAGTTTAACCGCTGTTAAGTTGTTCCTCAATTTCCTGATTTTATTTTGTGTTGATTATGAGTATAACACCTTTCTATAGTGATTTCAAGTACAGGTATGCTTTTTAATCGTTCAAAGCTATCTTGACGGAGGTTTTAGTGATATTGAATGATATTATATCCGCCTTTTTTAACTGCCCGAAGGGCAATAGTTATCCCGTGTGTAAATCAGTCTATGTGATTTCTTCTGATTATGTATTTTGAGTTTAGCAAACCTGTTATTTACCAAGTATATTATATAGCTGTTCAATAAGTGAATTTTTTATTTTTATGAATAATAATTCATTTCACTGTAAAAATAAAAATAAAAAGTTTGTAATTGGAGGTCATTATATGTTCAAACACGAAAAACAGTTATTTCATCCGGTAGAAGTCGAACGACCCAATCCGCAGTACGCAGCGCTGCTTCAGGAACAGCTTGGCGGCGGAAACGGCGAATTAAAAGCAGCTATGCAATATATGTCGCAAAGTTTTCGCATTAAAGATCCGGAAATTAAGGATTTGTTTTTAGATATAGCTTCAGAAGAACTTGGCCATATGGAAATGGTAGCACAAACTATCAACCTCTTGAATGGGCATGATGTTGATGCAGCCAAGGTGCAGGCAGGAGAAATACAATCCCATGTCATTTTAGGGCTTAATCCCGGACTCATAAATGCATCGGGTTATTCGTGGACAGCAGATTATGTTACTGTAACCGGAGATTTATGTGCCGATCTGCTTAGTAACATTGCTTCTGAACAACGTGCAAAAGTTGTTTATGAATATCTTTATCGTCAAATCGAAGATAAAAAAGTAAGAGAAACTATCGATTTTCTTTTGAACCGCGAAGAAGCACATAATCAAATGTTTCGCGATGCATTCAACAAAGTACAAAACAGCGGTTCCAATAAAGACTTTGGAACAACTAAAGCAGCACGTATGTATTTTTCACTTTCTGATCCCGGCCCTAACACTTTTGCTAATAATGATACTACAGCACCATCTTTTAATAAATAACGGAGAATATCTAAAAATGCGGTAAGGCGCTCACAAGTCTTACGCATTTTTATTGTTGCAGATTATAAACTATAAAGATTGAAAATCAAGTATTGAAATCTTTTTCATAACTTCACCGTCTTAATTTAATTAAGGCATAAAACCATGAATTGAACAAGTTATGCTTATTTTAGATCGTCCGAGTCTATCCTAACAGAGTTTTTAGTGACATTCATTTTTGAATTCCTCGCCGAAGGCGAATATAACTGAAAAAAGACCTTGTCTTTAGCCAGAGGTGGCTAAGGACAGTCGGGGTATGTAGATACGGTGTAGCCGATTAAGGCTACGCCGTATTTCTTTTTTACGCCACTTTTGGCGGATTCTTGCGGATTTCTTCATAAGTTTCAAGAATTGTCTTTCCATCGGGAATTACGATAACACCCACACCAATAAAGTGAACCTTAATAGGAACATGCTTTTTGCCATTTTCGTCTTTGGTACTATCAAAGA
>JAXJVX010000179.1:0-7513 GCA_036308305.1 Acutalibacteraceae bacterium
AAGAACTTAACAAGGTAAGTGCGTTGGTTAATGAGAACATCCTTGCAGCTATTCCCGTAACTACCGAGGAAATGCCTATTGAAGAAGCAAAGAAGAGCGGCGCAATGGCGCTGTTCGGTGAAAAGTACGGTGACGTTGTAAGAGTTGTTACTGCAGGCAATTCAATTGAATTTTGCGGCGGTACTCACGCAACCAACACAGCACAGCTCGGTCTTTTCTATATCGTATCCGAAGGCTCTGTTGCATCAGGTGTACGCCGTATTGAAGCTGTTACCGGAAACGGTGTGCTTAATGTTATCAACACTAAAAATGAATATATCAACAAGGCTTGTGCAGAAGTAAAAGCAGCAAATGCCGATGAAATGCTTATCAAGATCCGTCAGAATGCGGCTGATCTTAAAGCAGTACAAAGCGAGCTTGACGCTATCAATGCAAGTCTTGCAGCAAAAGCAGCAGGCTCACTTGCAGACAACGCAATAGCTGTAGGCTCATTCAAGCTTATCACCGCAGAGGTAAGCGGTGCTGATGCTGATACGCTCCGCTCAATGTGTGACAGCTTTAAGTCAGACATCCCTGATGTTGTGGCAGTGCTTTGCTCAAGTTCCAACGGCAAGGTCACATTCTGCGCATGCTGCGGCAAGGACGCTGTCAAGAACGGCGCTCATGCAGGAAATATCATAAGAGAAACTGCTAAAATCTGCGGCGGTAGCGGTGGCGGTCGCCCCGATAGCGCAATGGCAGGTGCAAAGGATGCTTCAAAAATTAACGCTGCGCTTGACAATGTTAAGTCTTTACTTGAAAATATTTAAAGGTGATAAATATGGATTGCTTATTTTGCAAAATAATTGAAGGTTCGATACCATCAACAAAAATATATGAGGATGAAAAGGTATATGCATTTGCGGATATCAATCCACAAGCCCCTTTTCATGCACTTATAGTGCCGAAAATGCACATTGAATCTGCTGCCGATATAACTGCTGAAAACAGCGACATTGTAAAGGCGGTATTTGAAGCAGCAGCAATCATCGCAAAAGAAAACAGTCTTAACAACGGCTTCCGCATCGTAACAAACAGCGGTGAATACGGCTGCCAAAGCGTTAAGCATATACATTTTCATCTGCTTTCCGGCAAGCAATTGTCTGAAAGTATGGCATAAGAGGTGTTTTTTATGAAAACCTACAAAATGACTATTGCAGGTCTTGAAAGAGAGCTTGAGATATTCCCTATCAATGACAAGATCTCGATTGCTGCATTCATTCTTTTCGGCGATGCTGAAATAACAGTAGCAGCCGCCGAAGAACTGCTTAAAAAAGTACCGGAATTTGATTACATTATCACTCCTGAAGCAAAGTCTATTCCGCTTGCATACGAAATGTCAAGGCAGAGCGGCAAGAAATATTTTGTTGCAAGAAAAGGTCCAAAGCTTTATATGGCAGATCCTATTTCGGTAAGTGTTAAATCCATTACCACCGAAAAGGAGCAGCGCTTGTATCTCGGCAAGCAGGATGCAGATGAAATTCGCGGCAAGCGCGTGCTTATAGTTGATGATGTTATCAGCACAGGCGAATCACTCGTTGCAGTGCGTGAACTATGTAATGCAGCAGGTGCTGTTGAAGCCGCTGCTTGTGCGGTTCTCGCAGAGGGTGACTCAAAGGATCGTGACGATATTATATATCTTGAGCCGCTGCCCCTGATTATTAATGATTGAGGTAAATATTAATGCAGTTTGAAAAAGCATATTTTGAAGCGGCATACGGCACTTCAAAGCAACTGCCTGTATCCGAGTTACCGGAAATAGTGTTTTCAGGCAGATCAAATGTAGGTAAATCCTCGCTTATCAACCGCTTGCTCAACAGAAAGTCGCTTGCCAAGGTAAGCTCAACACCCGGCAAGACGGCAACTATCAATTTCTACAACATAGGCGATTCACGGCTTGTTGATCTGCCCGGTTACGGATACGCCAAAGTTTCACATTCGGAGCATTCACGTTGGGCAGAGCTTATGGACGGTTACTTTGCAAGTGAGCGTGATATACGCCTTGTTGTGCAACTTGTTGATATGCGCCACAGCCCAACAAAGCTTGACATTCAAATGCTGAATTTTCTTGCAGAATGCGGATTTCCGTTTATTATTGCGCTTACAAAGTGCGATAAGCTGAATAAATCCGAAACTGCAAAAAGACTTGCAGCACTTGAAAGTGAACTTTCATTTTTGGAGCATATGCCAATATATGTTCCTGTATCATCTACAAAAGGAGACGGAATTGAGGAATTGAAATCTCACATTCTTCAATCTGTTGAATAATATTCCCCTAGGAAAGGTCTTGATCTAAATGTTTACATCTGATTGTCTCGGCGTTGAAAACGGGCATCTCACCATCGGTGGTGTTGACACCGTAGAACTTGCGCATAAGTTCGGCACACCTCTTTATGTTATCGACGAAGCTACTGTTCGAAAAAACTGCCGTAAGTTTCTCACAACTATGAGCAGTAATTATAAAGACAGCAAAGTTATTTTTGCAAGCAAGGCTTTAAATTGCCTTGAGATGTGCAGAGTAGTGACCGATGAAGGACTTGGACTTGATGTTGTATCCGCCGGTGAGCTTTATACCGCTATAAAAGCAGGTGTCAACCCTTCCGATATATATTTTCACGGCAACAACAAAACTGCCGATGAAATAGATTTTGCAATTAAATCCGATCTCGGCACATTCATTGCTGATAACAGTTATGAGCTTAATACAATAAACAAAACCGCAAATAAATATGGAAAAAAGCAGCGCGTCATGCTTCGTATCAAGCCGGGTATTGATGCACATACTCACGATTTCATCAGAACTGGTCAGATAGATTCAAAATTCGGTTTTGCACTTGAAAACGGTGAAGCTTATGAAGGTGTTAAAACTGCTATTAAATATGATAATATCGAGCTTGTCGGTTTACATTGCCATATCGGCTCGCAAATTTTTGAGGACAAGCCTTTTGTTGAAGCAGCAACAGTTATGTTGAACTTCTATAAAAAGATAAAGGATGAGTTGAATATAACGCTTCCCGAACTTAATCTCGGCGGCGGTTTCGGTATCAAATACACCGAAAATGACGATCCTACAGCATATGAGGTATTTATGAACGATGTAGCACATACCGTTAATAAATACTGTGATGAAAACGGTCTTGCAGTTCCGAAAATCATCATTGAACCGGGACGCAGTATTGTTGGCGAGGCAGGTATCACACTTTATACCGTCGGCGGTGTAAAGGAGATTGAGAATGTTCGTAACTATGTTTCTGTTGACGGCGGCATGGGTGATAATCCGAGATACATTCTATATCAGTCACAGTACAGTGTGTTGAATGCTTCAAAGGCTGATGAAAAATGTGACTATGTTGCCACCGTTGCAGGAAAATGCTGTGAGAGTGGTGATGTTATCCAGCCGGATGTAGCTATCAAAAAGCCGGAGGTTGGCGACACACTCGCAGTCCTTTCGACCGGTGCTTATAATTATTCGATGGCATCGAATTACAATCGAATTCCCCGCCCGTGTATGGTTATGATAAAGGACAAGCAAGCCCGGGTGATAATAAAGCGTGAAACTTATGAGGATCTTATAAGAAACGATATATAAATGATAAAAGCAGACTTCAATGAAGTCTGCTTTTAATAATTTAGTACTTATTAATACTTTTCTTCTATCATTTTGATCTTATCAAGTCTTGCCTGATGTCTGCCGCCTTCATATTCTGTTTCAAGATAAAGGTCAACAAGCTCAAGTGCAAAGAGATCGCCGAGAACTCTGCCGCCAAGACATAGAATATTTGAATCGTTGTGCAGTCTTGTGTATTTTACAGAGAAGTGGTCAGAGCAAACCGATGCACGGATACCATTTACCTTATTGGCAGCAATGGACATACCAACACCTGTTCCGCAGACGAGGATTCCTCTTTCGCACTCGCCCGATGCAACGCTTTCGGCAACCGGAAGCGCAATATCCGGATAATCGACTGAGCCTCCGTCAAAAGTACCGAAATACTTATACTTTGTTCCCTTCTCGTCTAAATGCTTCATGATTTTTGCGGCAAGCTCAAAACCGCCGTGATCGCAACCGATAGCTATCATTTGTTTGTCAATTCCTTTCTGTTGTTAAGCTCCCTTTGCGCCTGAGGCAGACGAAGATACACAGGGGTAAGATCTTCGGCATCTATCGCATTTGCAGCATACTTTTGTGCAAGCACGGCAACCGATGTCCCCATACAGTATCTCTTTTTCTCCTCTGCCATGGTTACAGGCAGCGTATCTTTTAATTTATTATAACACAAAACTGTGCCATCGCCAACAAGAATTACAGGCTTTTTTTGCTCTTTCAGCTCTTTTTCAAGATCAGCTATACTGATTGCACGGTCATCACACATTCTTTCGCCACGGAAAAACAGTGCATTGTACACCTGTCCTGCCCTTGCATCCATAACGGCGCAAACGATACCGTCAAAATCACAGACGCCTATTGATAGTGCTTCAAGCGTTGAAATGCCAACGCACTTTGTGTTATTTGCAGCACAAATGCCTTTAAGCGTTGACATTCCGATACGAAGTCCGGTAAATGAACCAGGGCCTTGAGTAATACCCGCAATATCAATATCGCAAACCGAAATCTCCGCAGCTTCAACAACACGCTTTATCATAGGCAATAGCGTCTGAGAATGTGTAAGCCCGTTATTAACAAGCTCCGATGATAATACCTCACCGTCACGCATTAAGGCGCAGGAGGCTGTTACAGATGATGAATCTATACCGAGAATAATCAAATCAGGTTTCCTCCGTAGTTATAATTCTGCTATTTTCGTGAGCACCCTGACAAACGGTTATTTTTATATACCCATCAGGCAAAGCATTTTCAATGTTTTCACTCCACTCAACAAGACACACGCCACCGCTTTCACAGTATTCAAAAAAGTTGGTTGAATAAAGGCTGTCCCAATCAGTGACACGATACATATCAAAATGATACATCGGAAGTCTTCCACCACGGTATTCGTGAACGATAGCAAAGGTTGGTGATGATACCTCACCATTATAGCCCAGCCCTTTTGCAAGACCTCTTGCAAAGGCGGTCTTTCCCATACCCATACCGCCGAAAAGTGCTATAGTGGTGTTGGGTGACAAGTCGGCTGCAAGCGAAGAGGCAAAATTCTCGGTTTCATTTACCGAATTTGATACAAACACGCTCATTTTACCATCCTGCCTTTTTATCACTTAAATAGATAACTCTTGTATTGCGGTGCTTATAGACACTCAGCACAAGTCCTATACTTATATAAAGACAGACAAGTGACGAGCCGCCTGCCGAAAAGAACGGCAATGTTACGCCGATAACAGGCAGAACAGCAAGCACCATGCCGGTATTGATAAGCAGCTGCGCTGCAAACATACCAAATACACCGGCGCAGATGACAGTACCCTGGAAATCTCTTGACAATTGTGCTGTACGAATTATGCGATACAGCAAAACAATAATCAGAACAAATACCGCAAGACAGCCGATAAGTCCCAGTTCCTCACCGGCAACAGAGAGAATAAAATCATTATATGCTTTCGGTACTCCTTCTGTCTGTGTTTTCGCACCCTGCAAATAGCCCTGGCCAAATATCCCGCCCGAACCAAGCGCCCGAAGTCCCTGAAGCTGCTGATATCCGTCCCCCAAAGGGTCACTTTCTAGATCAAAAATAATAGAAAAACGGTTGCGCTGATAATCATCAAGTCCTAAAAACCAGATTACCGGTGCTGCCGCTGCTATTGTAGCACCGCCGAGTGCAAACCAACGCAGCTTTATTCCCGATGCAAAGAGCATCAAAACAGCTATCACTATCATAACTGTAACTGTACCCAGGTCACGCTGGAACACCATAATAAGCGCAGGTGCAGTCATTGAATGTAAAAACAGAAGTATCACATTATGCACCTTGTTTATTTCATCACGGCGGATAGATGTTACATGCACCGAAAAAACTATTATCATAATGATCTTGATAAGCTCGGATATCTGCAAGGACATACCGCCGGGCAGACGCAACCACGCCTTATTTGATGTCTGATCCGGTGCATAACCAAATATAAATGTTATAAGTATAAGTAAAATTCCGCCGGCTATAAAGATTGGCCATAAGCGTGACACTTTACCGTAATCAAAAAATGAAACGCCTATTGCAACGATAATACCGAGCAAAGTTGCCGCAAGCTGAACTATTACCTGCTGGTACGAGCCGCCGCTGTGCGTTGCAGAAAATATCAGCGCACAACCATATAGTGACGATATAAGGCAGGTCACCAGCAATATCATATCCGTTTCACGGATATAGTCTGCTGCATTTTGAAAAAATCTCCTAATCATTTAATTCTCCGAAAAGTTTATTTCAGTTCAACAATAGTTACTCCGGCTTCACCTTCACCGAATACACCAAGTCGGAAGGTCCTCACGCATTTATGCTTTCTGAGATGCTGTTGCACACCTGCACGAAGCACTCCCGTACCTTTCCCGTGGATAACGGTGACGGAATTCACGCCCGATAGAATTGCATTATCTATAAAACGGTCGAGATCCATAATAGCTTCCTCGACATTCATACCGCGAAGGTCTATCTCAAGTGCCGCTCTGCTACTCTGCACACCCTTCTCACGATATGAGCCGACTTTAGGCTTTTTCTTTTCCTGCTTACTGTCTGCAAGACGAAGATTTGACATATCGACCTTCATTTTCATACTGCCGCATTGAACACGCACTATTCCCTTACTGTCAGGAAGTGCAATGACCTCGGCATGAGAACCTGTATCCTTTAATACTACCTTATCCCCGATCTGCAAAGGACGCGGCAAGATATATCCATCATCAAACTTTTCTCCGTCAGTTGCAATTTTGTCAAGCGACTTAAAGCCTTGATTTGCGGCTTGTCTTGCAGCGGCAAGATCCTTATTCTTGCTTTTCTTTATTGCTTCAAGCTCATCAAGAATACGGTTGACTTCGGCTCTCGCATTATCTGCAATAACACGTGCTGCCGCTCTTGCGTTTTCTATCTCACGGTCGTAATTTGCCTTTAGCGTACTCTGCATCTTGGCGGCTTCACGCTCAAGAAGTCTTGCTTTTGCGGTAGCTTCATCAGCCTGCTTGTATTTATCCTCAAGCTCTTTTCGTGCCGCCTCAAGCTGACTTACCACCCGTTCAAACTTCTTATCCTCTTCCGATACGAGACCTTTGGCATTTTCAATAACCTCGCTATCAAGTCCCAATCGGTTGCAGATTGCGAAAGCGTTGCTTCTGCCGGGAGTTCCGATGATAAGTCGATAGGACGGTGAAAGCGTTTTAATATCAAATTCGCAGCTTGCGTTGTTGACGCCATTCGTATCAAGTGCATATGCTTTTAGCTCCGCATAGTGGGTAGTTGCGGCAATAGATGCACCGGCAGAACGCAGATGCTCCAAAATAGAAACAGCAAGCGCTGCACCCTCCACGGGATCAGTA
>JAXJVX010000180.1:0-2900 GCA_036308305.1 Acutalibacteraceae bacterium
CCATATTATTGGCATCCTTTACATCGTAATCATTGACTTTACCAAAGGTAACGGCTTTGATTTTTATGTTTGTCGGCTGATTGCTTATAACGAGCGCACCCGAAGCTGTTGCGGTCCATTGAGAGGTTGGCGTTTTTTTGCTTCCATATTCAAGAGGAAAGCGAAACTGGCGCTCAGCAGAACAATAGTGTGAGCTTGTTGCTGCAATTGCGTTGTTCATTGCACCGCTCTCAACTGCAATTGAAGCAAGACACGAAGACAGCGCCATTGTTGAGCAGGCACCGAACAGTCCGATGTGTGGTATTCCAAGATCCTTTACACCGAATGTTGAGGCAATGCTTTGGTCCAAAAGGTCGCCGACATAAATTCCGTCAATATCGTCATTTGTGAATTTTGCATTGCCAATTGCGGTAGTAACAGCACTTGTCAGTAAAGCACTTTCAGCCGCTTCCCATGTTTTTTGACCAAGTTTTGTATCGTTATTTATGTTGTCAAACCATTCAGATAGAGGCCCTTCTCCTTCCTTTTTACCAACAGAACTGCCAAAGCCTTTAACAAAAACGGGATTTTCAAATTTTATAGTATGTTTTCCTACTCTCTTTGCCATATTTATCTCCTAAAACATTTTAAAAATTACAAATATTACTCCATAAATTAATGCGGCTGTCAATCCGTATATAATGACAGATCCGGCAATAGAAAACATTTTTGAGCCAATACCGAGCACTTGACCTTCTGCTGCTGACAATATAGAACACAGTGATTGGCTAAAATGTAGGTTTTGATATTTCACGATATTCCTTCGGTGTGATTGCGTATGCTTTTTTGAACACTTTATAAAAATACGCTATATCGTAGAATCCAAGCAAATCGGATACCTCTTTGATTGGCATATCGGTCGTTTCCAAAAGCAGTTTTGCTTTTTTTAGTCGTTTTTCAGTTCGATATTCTATGGGGGACATAGAAAAATATTGAATAAATTTTTTTTGAAAGGCGCTTCGGCTCATATGCAGTTCTTTGGCAATATCATCAACAGATGCATTGAAATTTTCTGCAAGCCTTCTTGCTGCTTTTTCGAAATCCAATTGTGCCCCATTGCTGTTTTTATATTGTATTGCCGTTTGTATAGAATTCAGGCATAAGTAAAATAGTGAATTTATCAAGAAAGGTTTATCTTTTTCGTCATAAGCCTCGGTAACATCTTTGAAATAATCCGCCAATGCTCCTGCACGGTCATTTAAGAGACAGGTCGGTTTATCAAAGCTGGTAAAACCTTCTCCTCCCATAACATCGAAGTTTATTAGATAATCTTCAACAGTACCGCTTTTAAAATTGAAATTCACCACATAGTTACTGTTTTTGGGAAGATATACAATATCTCCCGGTTGCAATTTGATTTGACAACGATCAAATGTGTAAGTGATATTTCCGGAAAAGATATACAGAAAGCCATGATCCGGACGAGCAATGGTTTCATAACTATACTTTTTGATTTTCCACACTTGGGAAATTGCCTTATTTAAGACTAAATTCGTATTTTTAATTTCTAAATCCACTAATAGTTCACCTCTTTATTTAATTATATACTTTTGTATTAAAAAATACAATAGATTTAACTAAAACTACATTTTAAATAAGAAAAAACGCAGATATAATAATTAAAAAATACAACAAAGGCGGTGCGATTATGAAAGCTACAATGTATACGACAAACGAAAATGGTGAGTATCTTTCAAAACCGGTGTATGATGGTTTATCTTTAGAAGGAATTACCACGGCAGTAAAAACTGAAAAAATAGCTAACACGGACTTTATGGGTTTTGGCGTGGCGATAACGGGCTCTTCTTGTTATAATCTCTCATTGATGAAAAGTAACGACAGACATGAACTTTTGAAAAATTTGTATTCGAAAAATGGTTTAAATTTTCAAATAGGCAGATTATCAATCGGTTCAAGCGACTATTCAGCAGAGCTTTATACATACGATGATGTTGAAAATGATACTTCCCTTGAACATTTCTCTATTGAAAAAGATAAAAATTATATTATACCGATCATTAAAGAAATATTAGAGATCAATCCAGAACTTACGCTCTTTGCTTCGCCTTGGTCCCCGCCCGCATGGATGAAAACCGGTGGTAGCGTCGGAGGCGGTTATATGCGTGAAAAATATTTGGATTGCTATGCCGATTACATTGTAAAATACATCAAGGCATACGAGGCGGAAGGCATTAAAATCAGTGCAATCACCCCGCAAAACGAGCCTGAAACCCTGGAAGACGGAAAAATGCCGGCATGCGTCTGGCATCCCGATATCGAGGCGAAATTTATTTCCATACTCCGCAAAAAGCTTGACGAAAATATTATATCCACAAAAATATGGTGTTATGATCATAATTTTAACGGGTCACAACGAGTTGCTTGGTGCTTAAATGAGTATCCTTTGCTTAAATGTGAGTGCGATGGTATTGCCTTCCACTATTACAGCGGAACTATTGAACAAACAACCTTTATAAAGAATGAATATCCAAATTTACAACTACACTTCACCGAAGGCGGTCCGCGTTTATATGATAACTATGACACCGATTGGTGCAAATGGACCCTTATGATGATAAAAACGCTCAATAACAGATATTCATCATTTACAGGTTGGAATTTAATGCTCGATGAAGCAGGCGGCCCCAACGTTGGACCGTTTTTCTGCGGCGGATTGTTAACTCGAAACAGCGTCAGCGGAGAATTATCTTATAGTGGACAATACAAGGCTTTTCGTCATTTTGCAGGCCTTACACCCATGTCGCAAATTTATCCGTTAACCTTTGACCGTGATGAACTGAATATGTCTTCATTTGATAGAAAAGGCAGATTACACACCGAAGGGTGCATTATTGAAAACG
>JAXJVX010000181.1:0-6343 GCA_036308305.1 Acutalibacteraceae bacterium
GAGAACTACGAGTGGACAGAGATGTACGCTGAATTCGCAAAGGTTGCTCGCGAGGAAGGCTTTGACCATATTGCAACTCTGTTCGACGGTGTTGCAGCTATCGAGAAGGAACATGAAGAGCGTTATCGCAAGCTCCTCGGCAATATTGAGGAAGGTATCGTGTTCTCAAGAGACGGCGATATGGTATGGATCTGCCGCAACTGCGGTCATGTTCATGTTGGCAAAGCCGCTCCTGAGGTATGCCCGGTATGTGCTCATCCGAAGGCATATTTCGAACTTCGTTCAAAGAATTATTAATTTACAGCTATTGACTAAAACGACTGAAAAGCATTAGAGCTTTTCAGTCGTTTTTTAATAATCTTGTTTTTTCAGTCAATTAATCAATTGATTAATTGACTATTAATCTAGTTAACTAATTGCTCATGATAGCCGATTTTTGCTGTTTTAAAATAGGATATAGAGTAAAAGCATTGTTTTGAGAGAAAAATCGCCTCACTCAAAGTGAAGCGATTTTTAGTTCATTCAGAATATAAAAGTTTTAGTCTGCTTCAATATCACCTGAGATACTGCCCGCTGTAACGGTATAGGTTTCACCGCTTACCAGTTCGGGGGAACTTAATATGATTACCTGGAAAGAAAGCTCGGGAGCATATGAAAACAACTCATTTCCGTTCGAGTCTTTCAGAGTTACGGTAGTACCCGCTGATTGATTGCCGACACTTGCCGCAACAACGCCTTGCTCTGAATCGCTGAATGTTTGTGCCATATTATATGCACCGGTACCGATAAACGTACCACCGGTTATAACACCGCTTGTATCGTAGTCAAGTGTTGCGGTATCACCATTTGTAGGACCTACTACTGTAGTGTATCCGTCGGAGATAGCAAGTGTACCGTTTGCATCAAGGCCGTCACCGGAAGAATTTATATAGAGTGTTCCGCCGGAAATTTCAATACTTCCGTTTGAGGAGGATGACATACCGCCTCATGCTTTGCCGCCCATACCGCCAAACATTGCATCTCTGCCACCCTTTGTACCGCTTTGGTCAGTACCTCCTGCCGCATTAATGCCGTCGTCAGATGCAATGAGTTTGATGTCACCGCCCGATATCTTGATATCTAATGCTTCAAGACCTTCATAGCATTCGGATATATTGATGGTACACGAGGTTATACTCAACGTTTCATCGGCATGAAAACCGTCATCACCGCTTGATATTTCAAAAATTCCGCCGTTAACGGTTGCTGATGCATTACAATGAACTGCATCGTCGGCAGAATTTATAGTGAAGCTACCGCCGTTTATAGTCAGATCACCGGTGGCTTTAAGCCCCTTCATGCTGGTACTGCTTTCATCGTTGGCAGTAGTGGTTTGAGACGAACGACCACCCGGCTCACCGGGTCTGCCTCCGCCCATAAAACCGCCGTATGATTCGGAGGATGATTTTGTTCCGTTTTCGCTGCCGCCACCTGCGGTGATGTCAAATGTACCGCTGTCATATATCATATAGCTTGCGGCGCTGATTCCATCGCCTTCCGCTTCAATGGTGACTTTTCCGCCGGCAGTATATATAAAGCCAAGCGAGGTGTCGTCTGTATTTTCAGCATGTATACAGTCTTTGCCTGAGTCTATCGTTATGTCAGCGTTGGCAATACGCACACTGTCGTTGGCGTCAAGCCCGTGAGATGCGCAGGCTATACTATAAGTTCCGCTTGTGAATACAAGATCATCCTTTGAGACTATACCGTGTCCTGCAGGGGAGGTAACAGTAAGCGAACCTTTACCGTTAAATGTTATGTCTTGTCTTGAAAACAGTGCAGCATCAATATTGTTGTCATCAATAGCGGTAAAGCTTCCGCCGTTTGCAAGTGTGTTTTCGCTGCCATCTGCGAGTGTTACGAAAACCTTATCCGCTTCGATTATATAAAGAGCGGCGGAGGCAGAGCTTGTGATGTTTACACCGTTAAGCACTAGCTGTAGCTTTGCAGTACTGTCGGCATCGACTATTATCATACCGTTAGAGAGTGTACCGGATATGATATGCGTCATATCTTCCGTGATAGTTACAGTTGAGCCGGATATTTTTACGCTGTCATCACTTGCGGTAGCAGAACTGCCGTTTAATTGAATGAGTATGCTGTTCTCTTCATCATAGCCTAACTCATAATCTCTGTCGGTAAACATCTCCGAGGCGGTTTTGGCATTCTCTGATGAGGAACCTGTTGATGCTGTTGATGTGGTGTTATTATCATCATTACTTTCAGCAGTTTTGCTGCCGCAACCGCACAAAATCATACATATACTTAATGCAAGGGGCAAGAATTTTTTCATAAGATGTCTTCTCCTAAAGTTCAGATGTAGCAGTATCCTGATTTGAAACGGTTATTTCAAGATCGCCGTTTCTGCAACATAGCTTATCTATCATTTCTTTTTTTATGTCACGCAATGTGACATTGTAGGTAAGTCGGAACATGCTGCCCATATTTGTAGTTTTTACAAGCACAAGGTCATTTGATACAGTATATTCATTAAAATTTTTAAAACAAGAAGGCAGACCTGATTTATCAGGTCTGCTTAAAACTTCTGTAAATAATTACGGCTGATATTCAAAGAATGAATAGGTGGTTGTTTGCTGCTGTTGTTGTTGGGTAGAGTAGCTGGATGCCGAGGTGTCCTCAATAAGCTCAGCGGTAATTGTTTTGTAACTGCCGTTTGATGCGATATAGACTTTGAGTTTCACCGCATCACCTGCATATTTATCGTCAATAACATCAAGCGCAACATCCTCGGTAACAATGGGTTTATCATCTATCTCAACAATGATATCACCATCGGAAAGACCTTTACCGTAAAGACCGGAATTGATGCTGATTTCCTGTATCTGCAAGCCGTAAGGTGTACCGCTTGCCTTGGCAACTGCGCCGGTTATCTCATAATATGAAATACCGAGTTTGCCCCGGTTTGTTACACGGTTATTTTCAATAAGACTTTTAGCATACTTGATCGCATCACTCGACGGAATGGCAAAACAAAGTCCCTCATAACCCTCAAGTACTATTTTAGATGAGCTAATGCCGACGACCTGACCATACATATTAACGAGTGCACCACCGGAGTTACCGGAATTAAGTGCGGTATCTGTCTGAATAACGCGCATTGAGTGTCTGACGCTCGCACCGGTAGAGTCGGTTGAAGTAAAGCTTATACGGCGGGTTGCGGCAGATATGATCCCTTTTGTAACTGTTCCGGAAAGACCATACGGATTGCCGATAGCGATCACCGCTTCGCCTACCGTTACTTTGCTTGAATCAGCAAACACAGCGGGAGTAAGTTCGTCTTCCGGAAGTTCAGTCATTTTAAGAACGCACAGGTCACTGTGTGAATCACCTGCAATGTATATCGCATCATAGCTTTCACCGTCACTCATAGTAATGACGAATTTTGCACTCGGTATTTCGCTGTAAATGTGGTCATTTGAAAGTATATATCCTGTTTTATCAAGAACAACACCGGAAGCCAATGCGCTGTTTTGGTATGTGTCGTTGTAAACCATGATATTTACTACCGAAGGAGATATAAGCTGTGATACTTCATCAGCGGAATATACACCGTTTTCATCAGCTTCAATTCCGTCTTTTTCGGGTACTGTGCCTTGCTGAATCTCAACGGTTCCACCGAGAGATATATCATTTTCATCGTCATTATCAATAAGGCTTCCAACATTTCCTTTTATCGTGTAGCCTACAAATATTCCGCCTGCCAGCACGGTAACGCTCAAAAGGATAGCAAGGAATATAATAAGTCCTCTTTTGCTGCGCTTATTTGTCTTGTTAACATCAAAAGTCTGCGTAGTTCCGCTTGCTTGCTGTACAGGAGGGACATATCCGTTTGCAGAATTATAATTCGTGGAATAATATGTCGGCTGTTGCGGTGGAATATTAGCGTTTTGTTGTTGCGGCTGTGCCTGATAGATATAGGGCGAATAGTACACGGGCTGTTGCTGCGGCGGTACTGTTTCGGATGTATTGTTGATATTTGGTGCTTCGGCAGTTGTCTTTTCTGTATTTAAATGCTCTGCCTCTACTGTCGGAATTTCGTCCGTTGCAGTAGTTTCCGTCTGAGTCTCGTTGGGAGTTGTATTTTCCTCAGGTGTATTGAAAATATCATCAGCCATTGTCTTTTTGTTTCCTTTCATCCTTTTTATATTCATCATCGGCAATTTCAGCCGTTACATTTATCTCCATTGCACGGGCGTTAGGCAGCGTTACCTCGAAGCTTGTATATTCACCTTTGATGCTACCTACAACGATATTACCGTTGTGCAAGGCGACTATCTTCTTTACAATAAATAATCCAAAGCCCATACCTGTCTTGTCGGTGCTGCGTGAACGATCGGTCTTGTAAAAACGCTCAAAAACCTTACTCATTTCCTGCCGGGTCAGTCCTTCGCCCGAATTACGGATATGCACAACCACGGTATTATGCTTGCCCATATCCACACAAATATAAATATATCCGTTTTCAGGTGTGAACTTTATAGCATTTTCAATGAGATTGTAAAGCACCTGATGGATAAGATCCTTATCAGCATTGACAGTTACGGGAACTGCATCGGAAAGCCCTCTTATATCAAGCTGTTTTTCATTGATCCTTGCCTCGAATGAGAACAATATATTCATCAGCATATCGGTGATATTAAATTCTGTTTCATTCAGCTTAACTGCGTTATTTTCAAGTCTGGAGAGCTGCAACATGGAATTGACTAGCCGTGAGAGCCGCTTTGTTTCAGCAGATACTATTTGCATATATTTGTGTTGATCCTGCGGCGGTATCGTGCCGTCTAATATACCGTCAATAAAGCCGGATATAGTTTGCATGGGAGTTTTCAACTCATGCGATACGCTGGAAATAAAGCCACGGCGCATTTCCTCAAGCGATCCAAGTGATGCTGACATTTTATTAAAGGCATCACACAAAAGTCCGACCTCGTCACGCTGGGTAACAGGTATATTTACAATAAAATTGCCCTGCTCCATCTTTTTTGCTGCTTGCGCCATCTGACGCAGCGGACGGGTCATTCGTCCGGTTATAATGTATATTACGATAAATGCGATAAGCAGGATACATATTTCATACCAAAACAGCGCTTTTATAATATCGTACGGGCTTTTGGCATACTGAGACATAGATACAGATGCAAATGTAGCACCGACACGGTAACCGTTACAATATACCGGTTCACCAACAGTATAGCAGGTATCGGTGTAGATATCTCCCATTGTGCCGCGTTCTGTAAACTTACCTGATGCAGTCTTGTTCATAATGCTTTCAGGCACAGAAATTGCTTTGTGATTACAGTCATACTGCTGATGGGAGCAGACAATGGTATTGCCGTTTACATCAACTATATAAATATCGGCATCTATGATCTGTGATACCGCAGCAACAGTTGAGCCGATCTGTTGATCGAAGCCTCCGTTTCCCTGCTCAAGCAAAGCACCGGCAAGAGAGGAGATGGTTTTGACATTCTTGGTCAGAAGCTTATCCTCACTTTGCTGCCATGTGTTGCTTACTATAAAAAACAGTGCTGTACCGAATACAACAAAGCTTGCAAGCAATATTGCCGCCGTTGCAGTGAAGTATCTTAAAAATATACTTTTACGCATATCGTTTACTTTGTCTGGAATTTATATCCAACGCTCCATACTGTTTCAAGGCTCCATTTATCCGAAACGCCTTCGAGCTTTTCACGCAGTCGCTTTACATGAACATCAACTGTTCTGCTTGCGCCGTAATAATCGAAGCCCCATACCTCATCAAGCAGTGCATCACGGGTGTAGACCTTGTTTGGATTACTTGCAAGAAAATATATCAGCTCAAGCTCTTTCGGGGGAGTGTCGATCTTTTTGCCGTCAACTATCATTTCATAATTGGTTAGATTGATAGATAGCTTATCGAATTCGACCTTTTTGATACCGTCGCCATCAGCAGCGCCGGTTCTGCGTAGTACTGCTTTAACACGGGCAACTATCTCTTTTGCATCGAACGGCTTTACAACATAATCGTCTGCGCCGAGCTCAAGTCCGAGAACCTTGTCAAAGGTTTCTCCCTTGGCGGTTATCATAATAATAGGTGTCTGGCTGACCTTGCGTATCTCACGGCAGACCTGCCATCCGTCAAGCTTCGGCATCATAACATCAAGAAGAATTATTGAGGGATCAAATTTCTGGAACTTATCAAGCGCTTCCTGTCCATCGTGGCATATCTCCACTTCAAGTTGTTCCTTTTCAAGATATAAGCGCAAAAATTCGCAGATGTTGTTATCATCATCAACTACCATAA